>JASLHP010000045.1 GCA_030149625.1 Solirubrobacteraceae bacterium | reverse complement strand
CACGTACTTGGCGCCCATCGAGCCGCCAAGTACGTGATGCTCTACCCGGGCTCGTTCCTGATGGGCGAGGGCGCGCGCGCCGACCACCTCAACGTGGGCGTGGCGGGCAAAGGCGTGCACAAGGACACGGGCGCGAAGGTGGTCCACCTGGCGCCTAACACGACCTCGAACATCCTCGCCAAGTCGATTTCCAAGGACGGCGGGATCATGGGCTACCGCGGGCTCGTCAAGATGGGCGCGAACTCGGCGGGCTCGAAAGCGCGGGTGCAGTGCGACGGGCTGATGATGGACGGCAAGTCGCGCTCGGACACCTGGCCGGACATCCAGATCCAGAACCCGAACGTGACGGTCGCGCACGAGGCGACCGTGGGCCGCATCTCCGACGACCAGCTGTTCTACATGGGCTCGCGCGGCTTCACCGAGGACGAGGCGGCCGCGATGATCGTCAACGGCTTCATCGAGCCGGTGACCAAGGAGCTGCCGATGGAGTACGCCGTCGAGCTCAACCGCTTGATTCAGCTGGAGATGGTCGGAAGCATCGGCTAGGCGCCCCGCTTGAGGGCGCCCGTCGACAACATCGTCGCGCCGCTGTTCCCTGCGCGGCTGCCGTGGCTGAACGGCGGGCCACAGTCGATCATCCAGCAGGGCAGGCCGATGTTGGTGGAGTTCTGGGACTTTTGCCGCCCGAGCTCGCTGCGCACGCTGCCCTACGTTCGAGCGTGGCACGAGCGTTACGCAGCCGAGGGCCTGCGCGTGATCGGCGTGCACTGCCCCGGCTTCGAGTGCTCGCGCGACGAGCAGGCGGTGAGAGACGCCGTCACGCGCCTCGGCATCGAGTACCCGGTGCTGATCGACGGCGAGCTCGAGCTGTGGCGGGACTATGAGAATCGGGGTTGGCCCGCGCGTTACCTGTTCGATGGCCACGCGCGCCTGTTCGAGTATCACTATGGCGAGGGCGCGTACGCGGAGACCGAGCTCGCGATCCAGGAGCTGCTCGACGTGCGGCGCGAGCCGCTCGCGCCGCTGCATCCAGAGGACGCGCCCGACGCGGCGCTCGTCCCGCAGACGCAGGACCAGATCGGCGCCTATTCAGGCCGCTACGAAGCGGGCGGCGTGTGGGCGGTGCTCGACGGCGCTGGAACGGTGACCGTCAACGGAGGCGAGGCGGCGGGTGGTCGAGCCCTGACGATCGCACACCCCGGTGCGTACCAGCTGCTCGAGCATGCCCGCCACACGGTCGGCAGGCTCGAGCTCCAGATCGGGCCAGGCGCCAGCTGCCTGGCGACGTGCTTCACGCCCGGCATCCTCTGACCGTGCGCGCCGCCCGACACGCCCTACACGCCCGGGCGGCGAGCTGAAGTCGCGGGCGGCCCGAGCGAGCCGGTCGTTCATGTGAGCAACGCGAAGGCGGCTGTTGCGACCCGATCGTACTGACTCTGCCTAGAGTATCCATCGGTGGCCGTCGCCCACGTCCGCAGGTTCACGGCGAACGCTCCGCTTCCACAGCCCTGCAAGAGCGCGCCGGCGGTGCTCACGAGTGGATTTTTGGGCGCGGGCGGCGAGCTCGAGCTCCCGCTCTCGGCCGCGACGCTGCCATAAAAGCCGAGCGTCACACCCAATTCCCACCACAGATGTTCCTCAGGCTGCGTCGCCTCGAAGGCGATTTCGACGGGTTCGTCTCCATTTGTGTATTTGAGAGTGCCGCATTTGTCGGCGCTTTTCCCGGCGACGCTGACGCTGTTGATCTGCGCGAGCGTGTCGTTGTTGTCGATCAGTACACGAAACGTCAGCTGGCCGTCGGGTGTGATGTTGTTGTCCAGCAGCTGGCTGGTGAACTGCGTAGGCGCTCCACTGAGGTCGGGCAGGACAAAGTCAAACGGCCCCCCAAGCCCGTTGTTGGCGCATTTCACGAGATTGCCGGCGGCATCGAAGATCTCGAGCAGCAACGTGCACATGCCGCTGCGGCGAGGCGCGGCGTCGGTATAACCGAAGGGCGAATAGTGATTACCCGTCGAGTCGAAGTAGGCGAACGGACGGTCATATGGATCGTCGATGTCGACCCAGCCGTCGCCCGGATAGGGGTCCGGGATTTCAAACAGGTTCTGCTCGGAGCCGACGGCGTTTGGCCCAAGATTGACGGTGTGAAGTTCGATTTCCAGCGGCGCCCACGACGTGACAGTCATGTATCGATGATTGACGGGCGCATTGATCTGCGCATAGCTCGCATCTCCGTCGAACTTGTAAGACCAGCGGTAGTGCTTCGCGACGGTTTCGCTCTTCAGCCGCGGGTCGAACTGCACTTGGAGCGCGAGCGTTCCGCCCCAGGGGGATGTCCCCGCGAGTCCCTGAGAGGGACTGCCGGGCGCCTGCTCGAGACCGGTCACACCGCGAAGATCGAAGTTGCCGATTGCCGTCGGCCAAACATAGTGGCCGATGCCTTCGATCGGAGGCGCTGCTGGGCTGTTGCACGCAACTGCTGCAGGATCTTCGACTGTGATCACAATCTCCTCTGCGCCGTCGTAATCGTAGTAGGTGCTGCATGCGATAGGCGGGCCGTAGATCTCGCGTTCGACGCCCCCGATTGTCTGCGTGACCTCGAAGTAGAGATCCGGAAGGTCGCCCGGACACCAGAAGCAGAGTTGAGCCGAGAAGCTTCCGTCGGACTGGATTGTCGTCTCGGCGGCCTCGTCGATCTCCCGCCAGCAGAACCATAGGTCGGGGATCAACCAACAGAGGAACGGCGCCACGATCACCTTGTTGACCAGTAGGGCGCTCGCGATCTCGGCGTCCGAAAGTCCCCTCAGCGATGCCGCTAGCTCGGCTGCGGTGCGCGCCCCACGCTCCGGCGACGGTGCGGATGCGCTTGCAGCGGGTGCGACTCGCGGCAGCTCGGGCAGGTTGGGGATCGCACGTGCACGCGCGGCCAATTCATCACGCTCGACTCCGCTCATCGCGTCGATCAGCAGCGCGTACAGCTGCGACACGTCCGTGTAGAACGGCAGGCGATCGAAGGTGCAGCGCAGATCGACCTCAAAGATCTTGACGACGCCGGCGCAAATCGGGACATAGACGCCCGGCGCAGTCTGCTTGCGCACGACCCCGTGCACGAGGATGCAGGTCCTCCACCAGCACCGGTAGATCGTGGGTGGGATCTCGAGCTTGACGGTCTCCGCGCTGGCGCCGGGGACGACGTCGCGCGAGATCGCCTCTGCGTCGGCGAGCTCGGCGGCCAGCTGCCCACCAGCTCTTTCCGCGGCGCCCAAGTCGGGGCCCACTAGCAGCCTGTGGCGCTCGTCGTTTGCCAGCTGCAGCTCGAGCGCGTGTCCGGTCACGGGCTTGGAGACCACGAGCCGTCCTTCACGGTCGAACAGATACACGCGGACCGGGGGCGTTTCGCCGCCCGGCTGCGAATGCAGCGTGACATCCACGGTCAAGCTGCGCTTGAGGAGCTTCTTGGCCATCGCTTACCACCTCTTTCAGCTGTCGGCACCTACGAACGCGGCCGCTCGGACCGCCGGCTGGGAGAGCGTTGCCAGGAGTCCCTCCTAGCGTATAGCTCGAACTATCGGAATCATGACGCTACCGGAGCGCCGAACGCGAACTGTGAAAGTCTTGTATTCATGGGCGGAGTAGTTCCGAGACTCAGGATACACGGCCATCACCGGCCAGGCGGCCGAAGGCGTGGCTGGCCGGCTGCTTCAGCTGCGGACGCCAGGAACTGGTCGTCAGCCCTCAGCGATTCACACGCCCGGCCGCACGAGACCGGAGGAGATCTGCACGTGCGCGCGGTCCTGCAGCAGGCGCATCACCCGCGGCGCGCCGTCGTCCTCGACGATTACACACGAGCCCGGCCAGTACGGGCTCTCGCCAGGCGTAGGCGTGAGAAAGACGCTCGAGTAGGTCCAGCTACCGGTATTCACGAGGCGCGCGCCGCCGCGCCCGCGCCATTCGTCGGGCGCGTCGCCGGGAAGCGGTCCTGGCCGGTGGGTGTGACCGAAGACGACATATGCGTCGCCGAGACCCAACCGCGCGGCGACCTCGCCCATCGCGCCGAGGCCGGCCCGGCGCAGCTCGCTCATCGACACGTGTGGGCGCAACGGACCGATCCCGGCGCGGTTGAGCGCCGCCACCGCCAGCGGAAACGAGGCGACGATCGCGCGGCGCCTCGCCCGCCGCGCGAGCGAGCGCCACGCCTTGGCACCGGTCGCGCGCCCTCGCTGCGCGTCCGCGTTTCTCAGCGCATCCCAGGCGACGACGGCCGCAACGCCGTTGAGCGCGGATCCGGTGCGCGCGTCGCGCGCCACGGCGTCGCGCCACGCGAACACCGGCGCGCCGACGGCCTCGTAGTCGCCGACGCAGTCGAACGTGCGCGGGTGCCTGCCCAGCAGCCGCGCCATCGCACCGACGCTCAGGCGCTCGAGCGTCGGAACCGTCAGATGGCAGTCGAGGAAATGGCCGTGGGTCGCGTACACGTCGGGGCGTATCCACAGGCCGGGGTAGGCCACGCGCATCTTCGCCGGCGAGACCCAGCCCGCGATGTGGGCCACCGCGGGCGATGCCTGCTCCGGCTCGAACAGCTGCTCGAGGCCCAGCGGCGGCGGCTCGTGCTGCTCGCCGCGCCGCGCGAGCCACGGGTCGACGAGCGCATGGTCGTGGTTGCCGGCGAGCAGCACGACCTCGCCCGCCGGCTGCGCCCGCGTACCGGGTCGGCCGGTGAGCGCGCGACCGAGATCCTCGAAGAACGGTCGCGCGGCGTCGAGCGCGTCGCGTATCGGCCCGTGGCGCAGCTCCAGCACGTCGCCGAGCAGCACCACGCGATCGGCGTCCGCCGCGGCCTCCAGCAATGGCGCGCGCAGCTCGGCGCGGCGCGCGAGGTCGGAGTGAGAGAGGCTGCCGAGGTGCAGGTCGGAGACGATCAGCGTGCGCATGGCTGACAGCGAGCGTCGGAGCTAGCGACCGGCGCGCGCGCCGGCCACGCCCTCACCGGGCACGCTTCGGAGAATCAGGCTGCCCCGGGCACGCCGTCGGCGCGCGCCGCGCCCGCCATGGCCTCGCGGATCTGCTTGGGCAGCATGAAGCGAACGTCCTCGCGAATGACGTCGAATTCGGAGATGTCACTGACGCCACGTGCGCGAAACAGCTCGACCAGCTCGCTGACGAGCTCCTCGGGTGCGCTCGCACCCGAGGAGATGCCCACGACCCGCCTACCGTCGAGCCACTCCTCCTTGATCTCACGGGCCGCGTCGATCAGGTGCGCCTCGGTGCCGCAATCGCGCGCGACCTCCACGAGGCGAACCGAGTTCGACGAGTTGCGCGAGCCGATCACCAGCATCAGATCGCAGCTCCCCGCCATTTGCTTTACCGCCGCCTGGCGGTTGGTGGTCGCGTAGCAGATGTCGTCGGTGCGAGGACCGACGATGCTTGGAAAGCGCTCCCGCAGGCGCTCGAGGATCGCGCTCGTTTCGTCGACCGCAAGCGTGGTCTGAGTGATGTAGGCGATCCGCTCGGGGTTCTCGACCTGCAGTTCCTCGACATCCCGCTCGCTCTCGACGAGCACGATCCGCTCCGGCGCCTCGCCCATCGTCCCTTCGACCTCCTCGTGCCCGTAGTGGCCGACGAGCACGACGGTGTAGCCGTCACGGGCGAAGCGGACGGCCTCGCGATGGACCTTCGTCACGAGCGGGCAGGTGGCGTCGATCGTCCGCAGGCCGCGAGCGCTCGCGCCGTCGCGCACGCTGGGCGCCACGCCGTGCGCCGAGAACACGCACACCGCGCCCTCGGGCACCTCGGTCTGCTCGTCGACGAAGATCGCGCCCTGTTCGCGTAGTTGGGCGACGACATGCTTGTTGTGCACGATCTCCTTGCGCACGTATACGGGCGCGCCATGGATCTCGAGCGCACGCTGCACCGTCTGCACCGCTCGATCGACGCCCGCGCAGTAGCCGCGGGGCGCCGCGAGCAGCAGCTTCTCGACGGTGTTGACCATGCCTGTCATTGTAGGGGGGACCCCGGTACGCTAAGCGCGATGACACAACGACACCTCGATAGATTGACTCCAGTAGACGCCTCGTTCCTGCATCAGGAGGGCTCCGTCTCGCACATGCACATCGGCGGCCTGACGATCGTCGAAGGGCCGCCGCCGAGCATGGAGGAGTTCCTCGAGCAGATCAGGCGCAGGCTGCATCTCGTGCCCCGCTATCGCCACAAGCTCGCGTACACAGCGCTCGACAGCGGCCGACCGGTGTGGATCGACGATCCCAACTTCAACCTCGACTACCACGTGCGTCACACGGCGCTGCCCGCCCCTGGGCAGTGGGAGCAGCTGCAGGACCTGACCGCGCGAATCTTCTCCCAGCAGCTCGATCGTTCCAAGCCCCTGTGGGAGATGTGGCTGATCGAGGGTCTCGAAGAGGACCGCTTCGCGCTGATCACCAAGACCCACCATTCGCTGATCGACGGCATCGCCGGCGTCGACCTCGCGACCGTCCTGTTCGACCTCTCCCCCGATCCGCCGCAGAGCCCCTACACGGGGCGCCCGTGGCAGCCGCACGCTGAGCCGGGGACCGCGCACCTGCTCGCGGCGGGCCTGCTCGGCGCGGTGCGAGCCGGCGTGACGCTCGCCGAGGGCGCGATCGACGCGCTCGCCCACCCCGAGCGCGCGCTCGCTCACGCCCGCGAGGCGGCCGAGGGCATCGGCGAGATCGTGTGGGCCGGCCTGAACCCGGCGCCGGAAACTCCCCTGAACGTGCCGATCGGGCCGCACCGGCGCTTCGTCGGGATAACCAGCCGGCTGGAGGACTTCAAGGCGGTCAAGAACGCCTTCGGCGGGACCGTCAACGACGTCGTCCTCGCGGTCGTTGCCGGCGCGCTGCGCTCGTTTTTGATCTCCCGCGGCAGACACACGGCGGGTGTCGAGATGCGCGCGCTCGTGCCGGTATCGGTGCGCAGCGAGGGCGAGCACAACGAGGGCGGCAACCGCATCGTCGCAATGCGCGGTCCGCTGCCGATCTACATCAGCGACCCACTCAACCGGCTGCGCTTCGTCTCGAACGCAATGGACGGCTTGAAGGAGTCAAAGCAGGCGCTCGGCGCGGAGGTGATCGCCGGCGCACAGAACTTCGCGCCGCCGACGATCCTCGCGCAGGCCTCGCGACTGAACTTCTCCACGCGCCTGTTCAACTTGATCGTCACGAACGTGCCCGGCCCGCAGTTCCCGTTGTACGTGCTAGGTCGCGAGATGCTGCACTCGATCCCCGTGGCGTTCCTGCCCGAAAACCACGCGCGTGCGATCGCGATCATGTCCTACAACGGCCAGATGAACTTCGGCCTGCTCGGCGACTTCGATGCGCTTCCGGACATCGACGCGATCGGCGCGGACATCGCCGCCGAGCTCGCCACGCTGGTCACGCTCGCGCGCGAGTCGGCCGCGACACTCGCCTGAGCCCTCGCGGCGTCGTCCACGGCGACCTGCACGAACTACGGCTGGAGCCTTTAGGCGCAGCCGGCGCGCTCCGCCGCACGCCGGCGACGGCTGCGGCCCTGATCGGGTCGCAGCCGTTCAGTACCCGAGCGCGAACTTGGCGTCTTCGCTCATCATCTCCGGCGACCACGGCGGCGTAAAGACCATCTCGGACTCCACCGTCTTGACGCCGTCGAGTTCGCCAACGAACTCTTCGATCTGTTCGTTCACCTGCGGGCCGATCGGACATCCGGGCGTCGTCAGCGTGAACGTCACGCGCACGTTGCCTTCGGCGACCTCGACGCCGTAGATCAGCCCCAGCTCGACGAAGTCCAGCCCGAGCTCTGGGTCGATCACGTTCGAGAGCGCGTCCATCACGTCTTCCTCGGTGGGCATGGGGCGAGTCTAGCGCCCGCGGCGCACGCGCTCGGCTAGACCCTATGGCGTAGGTCGCCGGTTGGGTTGACCGTCGGGGTTAGTAGGCCGGACACTTCTCGCGGGGGTTTGTCTGGCCGGAGAACGGCTCCGGCTGACCCCAAATGAGGAGGTCCGGCCATGACGGGAGCCCGACGCCCCGCTCTCCCGACCTAAAGAAAAGCCCCGCCAAAACGGGGCAATCCCTCCTGCCACTTGACAAAACCCACGCCATATCAGTTGTCGCAGCCGAGCCTGTCCCACATGTACAGCTGTATGCACTCGTTCGCGAGTTCGATCGCGCGCTCGCTGGACAGCCGCGGAAGCACCGTGTCCAGCGCTTGGTCCTCAGCGACGCCCGCCTGGAACGCCTCCTCGCCGCGGAAGCCCGCGGCGATCTTCAGCGCCTCTCGCCTGTTCTCGCCGAGGCTCGGGAACACGCCGACGAGGAAGTCCGTGTTGGGGATCGGCTGGCCCACCTCGAGCGATGCGTGCCACGCCGCCAGCAGGTGCAGGTCGTCCTCATCGAGATCGGCGATCGCCTTCGCGTAGTGCACCGACAGTTCTTGGTCGGGGATGTCGTCGACCCATGCACGCACGACCTCGCCGACGAGCTGGCGGCGCGCCTCGCGCCCGACCGACTCGGCGATGACGCGGATCGCGTCCTGAGGCTCGATGAAGCAGAGTGGCATCGGCTACTCCCGGGGGTTGGAAACAACTGTCCGCACGCACTGTAGGCGGCCGTGTGGACGGCATTTTTCAGCCGCCCAGGGCGCGTTCCATCTCCTCCGCGAGCGCCGAGCTCGCGTACGGCCCGGAGCCGCGAAGCGCCTCGAGGACCCGCCGGCGACTCTGCGGATCCTTGTCCTGGCTCATCTTGACCTTGCACTCGAAGCGCGTTATCGCCAGGCGCAGGCCTACCGTCCCGGTGGCGAGCCGCGCGCCAAGCCGCGGGTCGAGCGGCACTGGCGCATCGACGTGGCGCTCGAAGCGCTCGACCAGGCGCGTGAGCACGCGCAGGTTCTCCTCGGCATCGAGGATCTCTGGCACGCCGTAGCAGTGGGCGACGCTGAAGTTCCACGTCGGCACCGCGGTCGCCTGCTCGCTGTACCAGCTCGGCGAGATGTAGCCGTGTGGACCCGCGGCGATCAAGAGCGTCTCGCGCGCGCCGAAGCGATGGCGCTGCTCGTCGGGACGGCCGATGTGCGTGAGCACGGCCAGCCGCTCGCACTCCTCGTCGAGGAGCACGGGACAATGGGACGCTACGAGGCCGTCGCCGCCGTCGCTGACGATCGTCGCCCACGGATTCGTTTCGATCAGCGCGCGCACGACGCGCTCGTCGGTAACCGCGTATCGCGGGTTCTCGCGCATCAGAGCCCGAGCGCGTCGCCGGCGCGCTCGTACGCGCCGTCGTCCTGGATGTCGCCTGAGAAGCCCAACGTCGCGCGCTCACCCGATTGCCAGTTGGCCAGCGCGAGCTCGAGCGCCTCCACCGGCACCGAGACGGCCTGCGCGAGCGCCGCCGCGCGGCGCTCCAACAGCAGCGGATCGCCAATCCCGAACACCCGCTTGGCGGCGAGCGTGGCGAGATCGTCCGAGGAGAGACCTCGCGCGCCGCCGAGGTGCAGCGAGTCCGGGCTCAGCTCGTAGAGGCCGAGGCGCCCGAGCACCAGCAGCAGCTCGTAGCGCCCCGCGCGAGCGAAGCCGGGGAGCGCAAGCCGCTCGAAGCCGCGCTCGAAGCGCCGCGTGGGGCTCCACGCGGGATCGCCGGTGAACGCCGCCGCCTGCGAGCCCGTGGCCAGCCGCGACTGCGTGGCGATCGACGCGCTCCCTCCTCGCTCCACCCACTGGCGATAGGCGGACAGCGTCTCGACGCCGCGTGCGGGATCGTGGGAGCTGCGCGGCCCGAGCGGGATGCCGTCGAGGTCCGGCAACTCGCCCGGAGCGACCGCGAGCGCCCGGCGCACGCCGGCGAACGGGTCCGCGCCCTCCAATGGACACAGGTACGCGATCAGGAAGCACATCCAGGTGGCGCGCTCGAGGTCCTCGCGGGCCAGCGTACGCGCCTGCTGATAGACGCCAGGTGGCTCGAGGGCGAGCGCGAGCAGCCGCCCGCTCGAGAACGCGATCTCCTCGACCAGGCGCAGGGCATCGGCCGAGGCCCGCACGCCGGGCACGAGCTCCGAGCGATAGCCGTCGTCCTCGGCGCGCGTCTCGCGCCGGATGCGCACACCCTCGCCGCCCGCGCGCCGGCGCGAGGAGCCGCTCTTGGCCGAGCGCGTGCGCGGCGTGGCTTTGGCGCGAGGCGAGGCCGCGTCCGGCGCGCTGGGAGCCAGCGTCCTGCTGCATATCGGGCAGCGCTCTAGGAAGCGATTGTGGCGGCAGAAGGTCGGCATGATGCCGGTGGGATATACCCGTTTGCGCGCGCCCGTGCGCCGCCGATGCGCCGCTCCTTCGCCAGCGCGTACAGATAGTCGTCGTAGTCGACCTGGATCGTGTGGCGCTTGGAGGCGACGTAGCGCGCGCGCATCGCCGCCTGGTCCGCCTCGATGTCCGCGCGTACCTCAGCCTGCGTGGGGAGCGCGTAGTCGCCTAGGAGATAGTCGCCCACCCACGCTCCCTGCGCCTCCGCCAGCGGCATGATCGCGCCGAGCGGCTGCAGCAGGCCGATGAAGAACACGTTTGGGATCTCCGGGTGAAACACACGTCGGAACAGCTCTATGTGGTTGTCGGGAGCCGAGATGAAGTCCTCGTCGAAGAATGGAAAGGCGATCTTGTAGCCGGTGCAGTACACGACCACGTCCGCCTCTATCTCGCTGCCATCCACGAAACGCACACGCGGGCCGTCGAAGCGCTCGATGTTCGGCTTCGGCACGATCGTGCCGTGCTGGATGCGGTCGAGGATGCGCCCGGAGATCGTCGGATGCGACTCCCCCATGCGGTGATCGGGCTTGGGCAGGCCATAGCGCTCGGGCGGCCCGCAGTAGCCGCGGATCAGCTGCTGGGTGATGCGCTGGCGTATCTTGAAGGGGACGCGCGGGTCGTTGCGGATCTGGTCGACCGGTCTGCCGAAGATGTACTTGGGGACGATCCATACTCCCCGCCGCGCCGCCAGGTAGGTGCGTTCGGCAACGTAGGAGGACTCGACCGCGATGTCCATCGCCGAGTTGCCCATGCCGAGCACGACGACGCGTCCGCCGGCGAAGATCGAGTTCTCGACGTAGGAGTGGGCGTGCATTTGTGTGCCCGTGAAGCCATCCGCCCCGACGAACGCCGGTTCGGGCCAGCGCGTCTTCCAGTGGTGGCCGTTGGCGACCACGAGCGCGTCGTAGCTGCGCGTCTCCCCCGTGTCGAGCTCGACCGTCCACAGACCGTGCTCCTCGCGCGACGCGCGCCGCACGCCGGTCTCGAACGTGATCAGATCGCGCAGTGCGAAGTGGTCGACGTATTCCTCGAAGTACGCGGCGATCTGGGTGTGATGGGGGAAGTCCGGGTAGGACGCCGGCATCGGGAAGTCCGAGTACTCCATGCGCGGGCGCGAGGTGTTGATGAACAGGTCCCGGTAGGCAGCGGACATGCCGTTGCGGTTTTCGAACACCCAATTGCCGCCGACGCGATCGGACTTCTCGAAGCAGTCGAACGGAATGCCGCGCTCGTGCAGTGCCTTCGCGGCGGTGATCCCGGATGAGCCCGCACCGATCACGCACACCTTCTGGGGAGCTCTCGCCCGCGAGGCCTCCTCGCCGTGATGCCCGCCCGGAGACATCTCGTTCACTATAGTCATCCTACTGGCGGTCGGCTACTGACTGTCGGATGCGACGATCCCGGGGCCCACGTGCTGGGGTGGCCCCTCCGGGCCGCGATCCGCGTCCGCGTGCCCCTGGAGCCCCTCGTCTTCGGCCGCAAGCGGCGACGCGCCGTCGGCGCCGCGCCGCCGATCTGAGAGATAGCGATCGACCATGCGCGCGCATTGACGGCCCTCGTTGATCGCCCACACGATCAGCGACTGGCCGCGACGCGCGTCACCGGCGGCGAACACGCCCTCGACGGAGCTCGTGTACGGCTCTACCGCCTTGACGTTGCCGCGACCGTCCTTCTCGACGCCGAGCTGGTCGAGCAGCTGCTGCTCTGGGTGCAGGAAGCCCATCGCGAGCAGCACCAGCTGCGCGGGCAACTCGCGCTCGGTATCCGGCAGAGGTTCGAATGGCGGCTGCGCGGCGGCGTGCGCAATCCGTAGACCGGCCAGCGCCCCGTTGCCGTCGTCGGTGAAGGCGATCGTCGTGGCCGAGTAGTCCTGCTCGCCCACGCCCAGCTTGCGCGCCTCCTCCATCGCGTAGCTGAGGCGATACTTCAGCGGCCACTCCGGCCACGGTGTGCGATCGTCCGGCCGGTGCGCCGGGGGCTCAGGCAGCAGCTCGAGCTGGAGCACTGAACGCGCGCCCTCGCGCACCGCATTGCCCACGCAGTCCGCGCCGGTATCGCCGCCGCCGATCACGATCACGTCCTTGCCGGCGGCGCTGATCTCACGCTCGATCGCGGGTTGCGCGAGGGTCGGCGGGGACTCGGCTTGCCGTGCCACCCAGCGGTTGCGTTGATAGAGGTAGTCCATCGCAAAGTGCACACCCTCGAGCTCTCTGCCGGGAACCGCCAGGTCGCGCGGCACGCGCGAGCCGGTCGCGAGCACGACCGCGTCGAAGCCGGCGCGCAGATCCTCGACGCTGACGTCACGGCCGACGTCAACGCCACAGCGGATCTCCACGCCCTCGGCCACCAGCTGCTCGACGCGTCGCTGCACGACGCGCTTCTCGATCTTGAAGTCCGGCACGCCGAAGCGCACGAGCCCGCCGACCGCCTCGTCGCGCTCGAACAGCGTCACGCGGTGACCCGCGCGGCGCAGCTGCTGTGCGGCAGCCATGCCGGCCGGCCCGGAACCCACGACCGCAACCGCCTGGCCGGTTTCGCGATCGCGTCGCGGTGGCTGCGGTGTGACCCAGCCCTCTTCCCAAGCGCGGTTGATGATCGTGTTCTCGATCTGTTTGATCGTGACCGCGTCGCCCTCGCGGATCTCCAGCACGCACGCCACCTCGCACGGCGCCGGACACAGTCGCCCGGTGAACTCGGGGAAGTTGTTGGTGGCGTGCAGCTGCGTGATCGCGTCGGCGACTTCAAGGAGTTCGTCGTCCAGCGTCCGGATCCGGAGCTGAGCGCGCAGGGCGCCCGCTGCATGGAGTGCGGCGTGCCGTTCTGCCACAACGGGTGCCCGCTGGGCAACCTGATCCCGGACTGGAACGACCTCGTCTACCGCGAGCGCTGGCCGGACGCGATCCGCCAGCTGCACGCGACCAACAACTTCCCGGAGTTCACGGGTCGTCTGTGCCCGGCGCCGTGCGAGGCCGCGTGCGTGCTGGAGATCCGCGAGGGCGACGCTGTGACGATCTAGCAGATCGAGAACTCCATCATCAACCGCGCGTGGGACGAGGGCTGGGTCGTGCCCCAGCCGCCGGCCGCCGAGACCGGGCTCTCCGCCGCGGTCGTCGGCGCGGGTCCCGCGGGCATGGC
>JASLHP010000035.1 GCA_030149625.1 Solirubrobacteraceae bacterium | reverse complement strand
CGGCTGCCGGACGGCATCGCCGTGCTGCTCGACGAGTCGCTCGTCGAGTTCTCCGACGCACAGCCCACCGGCTCATCGCTCGTGCTGCTCGAGCGCCACCCGCGCCTGCTCGTGTTCCGCAGCTTCTCGAAGGCGTGGGGGCTCGCCGGCCTGCGCGTCGGCTACGCAATCGGCGGCCCCGGCTCCGGCGAGCTGCTCGCCGAGCTCGCGCCCGATCTGGGCGTCTCGGAGATCTCCCAGGCGGGCGCCTACGAGGCGCTGCACAGCTGCTCCGAGCTCGTGGACGAGCGCGTGCGCACGATCCGCGAGGAGCGTCCGCGCGTCAGCGCCGGCCTGCGCGGCCTCGGCTTCGACGTCACCGACAGCCAGGCGAACTTCGTGTGGGCCGCGCACCCCACTTTGCCCGGCGCCGAGATCGCGGCGCGGCTCGCGCGCGCCGGCGTGCTCGTCGCCGCCGGCGACGCGCTCGGCGAGCCTCAGCGCGTGCGCATCGCGATCCACTCGGCACCGGCCACCGACCGGCTGCTCAGCTCTGTCGAGAAAGCGCTCTCGAGCTCGGCGCCATAGCTCGCGGCCCCGCGATGTCTCAGCTGGCCGAGCCCGCTTGCCGCAACAGCGCGCCCGTCGTGCCCTCGAGGATCTTCCGCCACGCGCTCACCGACTCCGGCTCGTCGTCGAAGTGCTCCACCACTTTGCGCACCCGCTTCGCCGAGATCTCGAGGCCATGGCGTTCGGCGACGTCCTGGTAGCGGTCGTACTCGCCGGCGAGCTGCTTGGTCACCGACTCGAAGCCGTGACGCGCGATCTCCACACGCGACGTGAAGCTCATCATCGACGTCTGGAACATCAGCTCGTCGTGTGACTCCGGCTCGATCAGCACGATGTCGACGCCCGGGTAGCGCTCCTCCCAGCCCTTCGCGAGTTCGTGCAGGCGCTGGTGCGCGACCAGCTTGAACACCTGGTAGCCGATCTGCGCGAAGCCCATGTCCGAGACTCGCTGCGGCCGGCGGCCGCGCAACGTCGTGACGGTGCTCGAGAAGTCGTTGACGAACGGCACGATCGGGTTGATCACGACGATCAGCTTCGCGCCCGCCTGCACCGCCAAGTCGAGGTTCGTCGTCGAGACCATGCCGCCGTCGATCAGATCGCGGTCGTGGACGCGCACCGGCGCGTACACCATCGGCAGCGCGCCCGACGCGCGCACGGCCTGCGATATCGGCACGTCCGCCGAGCCGTCGACGCCCAGCACCACGCGCTCGCACGTGTCGAGGTCGGTGGCCGTCAGGTAGAGCTCGCAGTCGAGCTGCCCGAAGTCGTCGGTGCGGCCGGGCTCGGAGAGCACGTCGCGCAGGTAGCGTTCGATCCCCTCGCCCGTGTACAGCCCCGACGGCAGCCCGTCGGCGAGCCCCATCACGAGGTCCATCATCGACGCGCCGCCCGGCTGGGTCAGCACTTGGCGGGCGGTCGAGATCGCGCGCAGCGGCATCAGCGCGGCCTTGCGCGCGAACTCGAGCAGGTTCGGGCGCAACAGGTCGCCGATGTCGATGTCTTTGAACGTCGCTTTGCCCTGGCCCGTGACGACGCGCATCATCTCCTCGGGCGTCACGCCGTTGGCGCACAGCGCGGCGATGAACGCGCCCGCGGAGGTGCCCACGTAGACGTCGAAGTTGTTGACCGTGCTGTTGACCGCCAGCAGGTCGAGCGCGCGCAGCGCGCCGATCTCGTACACGCCGCCGGTGAAGCCGCCGCCGCCGAGCACGAGCGCGGTCTTGTCGCGCCTGGGCCGGCGGCGACGCTCGACCGACGCCGGCCGCCCGACACCGCGCGCCGCCACACGCCCGGATCGCGGCTTGGCCTTCGCGGCCGCCTCAAACTTGACAACCTTGCCCACGGCTAGACATTCTACGTCTAGTGCCGGAGGGTCCTGCAACGAAGCTCTTGACTCTGGCGTGCTGTCTTCTGTTGGCGATCCTGTGGGCGCCTTCGCTCGCGGGCGCGCAGGACGACCTCGCGCAGCTGCAGTCGGACGTCAGCCATCAGCTCGCGCTCGCCGGACACGCCGACGGCGCCTACGTCTACGACCTCACCGCCAAACAGGCCGTCTTCTCCGAGCGCGCCGCCACGATGCGCCCTCCCGCATCGGTCGAGAAGCTCTACACGGCCACGACCGCGCTCGATCTGATGGGCGCCTCGACACGCCTCGCCACGACCGTCCTCGGCGTCGGCCACATGGCGCCCGGGGGCGTCTGGGAAGGAAGCCTCTACCTGCGCGGCGGCGGCGATCCGACGTTCGGCTCGACCGCGTTCATCCACAGCCACTACGGCGGCGTCGGCGCGAGCGTCTCCGCGCTCGTCTCCGAGCTGGTGCGCACCGACGGCATCCATCACGTCACGGGCTCGATCGAGGGCGACGAGTCCTACTTCGACTCGCTGCGCGGCGAGCCGTCCAGCGACTACAAGTGGGACCCGTTCCTCGAAGGCACGCTGTCCGCGCTGGCGTTCAACCGCGGCGAATCGGGCAATGAAGGCGGACCGCACGCGCCCGCGGCGTACGCGGCGCGCGAGCTGTGGGCGGCGCTGAAGAACGACGGCGTCAGCATTCGCGGCGCGAGCGGCGCCGCGACCGCGCCCGCCGGCGCCGTCCAGCTGGCCGAGGCGCAATCGCCCACGGTCGCGCAGCTGCTCGCGCTGATGTTGCCGCCATCCGACAACTTCTTCGCCGAGACGCTCGTCAAGGATCTCGGCGCGCGCTACGGCGGCGCCGGCACGACCGCCGCGGGCGCCGCGGTCGTCGCAAAGACGGTCGCCTCGCTGCTCGGCATCCACCCGCACGTCGTCGACGGCTCCGGCCTCTCGGAAGCAGACAAAACCTCGCCCTACCAAGTCGCCGACCTGCTCGTCGAGCTGGCGCCCACGCCGATCGGCGCGGTGCTGCGCGAAAGCCTCGCCGTCGCCGGGCACACGGGCACGCTCGAACTGCGCATGCGTCGCACGCGCGCGGCCGGCAACTGCCAGGGCAAGACCGGCACGCTCACCGGCGTCTCGAACCTCGTCGGCTACTGTCAAGCGGCCGACGGCCACACGCTCGCGTTCGCGATCTTCACCGATGGCATCCCGATCGAAGCCGCGCACACGTTCCAGGACAACATCGCGATCACCGTCGCCGACTACTGAGCGAGCAGCGCCAGCAGCCCCGCTTCGTCGAGCACGCTGACGCCCAGCCGCTGCGCCTTCTCGAGCTTCGAGCCGGGGCTCTCGCCGGCGACGAGGTAATCGGTCTTCTTCGACACCGAGCTCGTCACGCGCCCGCCGGCCGCGAGGATACGCTCGGTCGCCTGCTCGCGCGAGAGCTCGGGCAGCGAGCCGGTCAGCACGAGCGTCCTCTCCGCGAGCGGTCCCTCCGACGGCGGCGGCCCGTCCTCGTGGAAGCACAGGCCGAGTTCGCGCAGGTCCGCGATCAGGCCGACCATGCGCTCGTCGTGCAGCTGCGCCGCGATCGACGCCGCCATCTTCTCGCCGATGCCCGGCGTGTCCGCGATCTGCTCCGGTGTCGCCGCCATCAGCGTGTCGACGTCGCGGAAGCGCTGCGCGAGGTTGCGACCCGTGACCTCGCCGACCTCCTCGATGCCGAGCGCGAACAGCACGCGCGCGAACGGGCGTTCCTTGGAGGCCTCAAGCGCCGCCAGCAGGTTCCTCGCCGACAGCTCGCCGAAGCCGTCCAGCTCCGTCAGCTGCGCTTCGCTCAGGCGGTAGAAGTCGGCCGCCGTGCGTACCAGCCCGCGCTGCTGGAGCATCAGCACCTGCTTCTCGCCGAGCCCGTCGATGTCCATCGCGCCGCGCGAGACGAAGTGCTTGAGCAGCTGCCACGCACGCGCGGGACACTCCGGATTGGGGCACATCGTGAACACGCTGTCGGGCGGCTTGATCGTCTTCGTGTTGCAGAACGGGCATTTGCGCGGCGGCTTCGTCGGCTTCGGCCGGTCGGCGCGCTCGGCTACGTGCGGCGCCGGCGAGACCACCTGCGGGATCACGTCGCCCGCGCGCAGCACGATCACCTCCTCGCCCGCGCGGATGTCCTTGCGGACGATGTCCTCCTCGTTGTGCAGCGTCGCCTGTTTGATCGTCACGCCGCCCACTTCCACCGGCGCGAGCTCCGCGTACGGGCGCAGGTCGCCGAACTTGCCCACGTTCCACATCACCTTCTCGAGCTTCGTCACCGCCGTCGTCGGCGCGAACTTCCACGCGACCGCCCAGCGCGGGTCGCGCCCCACCGAGCCCAGCCGCCGTTGCAGCTCCAGATCGTCCACCTTCACGACGACGCCGTCGATCTCGAAGTCGAGCTCGCCCCTGCGCCGCTCCCACTCCAGGCACTGCTCGATCACCCGCTCCTCGCCGTCGAGCAGCTTGATGTCCGAGTTCACGCGAAAACCGTGCGCGCGCAGCCACTCGAGCGCCTGCGAGTGGCGCTCGAACGACAGGCCCTCGGTGACGCCTATCTGGTAGCACCAGATCGACAGCGGGCGCTTGGCCGCGTCGGCGGGGTCGAGCTGGCGGATCGTGCCCGCGGCGGAGTTGCGCGGGTTCATGAACG
>JASLHP010000388.1 GCA_030149625.1 Solirubrobacteraceae bacterium | reverse complement strand
CGCTGCTGATGAAGGACGAGTACGGCAAGGTGAAAGTGCCGATGCTGCCGGTGGTGCGTGGCGAGGCGGAGACCCGCAGACAGATCCTGCTCTACTCCGTGCTGCTTTACGCGGTCACGCAGCTGCCGTTCTGCGCGGGCGGCTTCGGCGTCTTCTATCTGGCTGCCTCGATGCTCCTGGGGCTCGGCTTCATCGCAGGCGCGGTACGCCTCTACCGGCGCGCGGACCGCGGCTCGGCGCTGCGCCTGTACCTGTACTCGTTGGCCTACCTGGCGCTGATGTTCTGCGCGATGGTCGCGGACAAGCATCTGTAGACTACGGTCCCGCCGATGATGACTCGACGCCTCGCAAACAAGAACATCCGCACGGCGCTGATCGTGAGCGCCATCTGCATGTTCATGTTCGGCCTCACCTTCATCGTGGCCGCGACCTTCGTCTCGTGAGTCCGCTCGATCCCGAGATCCCGCCGGTAGGCGAGGAGATCCATCTTCCCGGACCCAGCATCCTGCCGATGCTGACCGCGGTCGGGATCACGCTCGCGCTCGTCGGCGTGACGACGTTCATCGAGTTCACCGTCGTCGGCGGAATCCTCACGGTCGTGTGCGTCGCGCTGTGGATCAAAGACACGATCCGCGAAACGAGCGAACTTCCGCTCGACGCACACGACTGACGCGCGGCTCGGGACTGACGAGCAGCGGGACTGACGAGCAGCTCGGCGGCGCTCGCCGGCGCAAGCCCTGGAGCCCAGGCGCCAAGCCCTGCAGCCCAGGCGCCAAGCCCTGCAGCCCAGGCACCAGCCCTCGATGGAGCCCAGGCGCCAGCACCGCTGCCCATCTTGCCGCGAGCTGTCCGTGGCGCATGCACGACGCCCGTGGGAGCCGACGCCTGCCGTCGCAGCCGTGGTGGTGGCAAGCCCGCTCCCCAAAGCGAGCGTGCCACCTCCCCTTTATCCCACGGCCACCCTGCTCGGCACTGGACAGATCGCTCCATCGTCCGTCCAGCAGCGCACGATGTCGCGCACCGAGAGGATGCCGACCGTCTCTCCCCGTTCGAGGACGATCAGATGGCGAAAGCCGCCGCGCACCATCGCCGCGGCCGCCTCCTCCAGCGACCAGTCGGGCGCGGCGAACACGACGTCGCGAGTGAGGTGATCGGCGACGGACTCGCGGTCCGGGTCCTCGCCGGCCGCGACCGAGACGAGCACGTCGCGCTCGGTGATGATGCCGGGTCCGGCGCCGTCTGGGTCCATCACGACGGCCGCGCCGACCTGCCGCTCGGCCATCAGCCGGGAGGCGGCGCGCAGCGTATGACCCGGTCCCACTGTCAGGGCCATCTCCGTCATCCCGTCGTGGACCTGCATCCCTCGCTCACGCTCCTCGCTGGTATGCCCGCTCGAGCGTACGGCGCCACCTACGGCCCGCGGTCGAGCTGCTCGAATCTTGTCGCCTAAGCACTTGTAGCTATTGCCTCAATGTAATGCTTGGGAGCGCCGCCGTCAAGTCCCAGATTTGCATCTAGCTATCCGTCGGCGAAGGCATTAGGATCAGCCCGGGATGGAGTGGATCGCGGAAACAGGGTTTCCCGCGCGTACGTGCGCAGGTACGTATGTCTAGGCAGCGCTCGCTCACGATCGCGGTCGCGATGGCGCTGATCGCGATCGCCCTGGGCATCTACATCAGCTTCAAGATCCACTGGTTCCCGGTGCAAGCGTCGAAGCAGGCGCACAACACCGATCGCCTCTATCACGTCCTGGTGATCGCGACGATCCCGATCTTCGTGCTCGTGGTGGGCGTGATCCTGTACTGCGTGTGGCAGTTCCACATGAAGCCGGGCGAGGAGCTCAAGGACGGACCGCCGATACACGGAAACACTCGGCTCGAGGTCTTCTGGACGGCACTGCCCACGGCGCTGCTGATGGCGATGGTCGGCTACTCGTTCGTGGTGCTGCACGAAAACGAACAGAAGCCCGCCCACGAGATCCAGGTCGGCGTCACCGGCCAGCAGTTCTTCTGGTCCTTCCAATACCCGCCTTCGGTCACCGGCGGAGCGCCGATCAACAGCTACCAGCTGTATCTGCCAGACAACGAGTCGGTGCAGTTCAACATGCGCTCGAAGGACGTGATCCACGCTTTCTACATACCGGCGTTCCGTCTGCAGGAGGACGTCGTGCCGGGCATCACCACGCACTACATGGCGACACCGAACCGCGTCGGCGACTACGTGGCCGAGTGCAACCTGTTGTGCGGCGTGGGGCACTCGCTGATGCGCGCCACGGTGCACGTGGTGACGCCCGTTCAGTTCCGATCGTGGATCCAGAGCCAGCTCAGCAAGAGCACGAGCAGCACGGGAAGAATCTCAACCGCCGAGGGAGCGAGCGGATAGTGTTCGTAGCGGACGACCACTTCAGGGGAGAAGGGCTCGTGAGAGATCGGTTGACGGGATATGGGTTCGTCCTCGGGGGCACGCCCCGATGGGCGCAGGCGAGCAGGGTGACGCGCCGGCCGGAGAAACGCTGATGGCGGCCAAGCTGCGCGCGCCCGGCTTCTACCGCGCAAGCTGGCTGATGGCCGGCGGCGTCGGCTTCGCGGCGCTCTTGACTTGGCTCGTACGCATGTCCACGGGCCATGCGACCTACCACCACTTCCTCTCCGGCGAAGCGGTCCTCACGGTCTCGCTGCTGGCGGTGCCGATCGCGTTCCTGATCGGTATCGGCGGCTTCGACTACTGGTTCTACTGGGCGACCGGCCGCCCGACCCGTCCCGAGGACCACTCGGGCCACGGCGCGTACTCCTGGCGCGACTACTTCCGCATCAACACCGACCACAAGGTGATCGGGATCCAGTACACGGTCAACTCGTTCTTCTTCCTGCTCGTTGGCGGCCTGCTGGCGATGTTGATGCGCGCACAGCTGGCGCAGCCGGGTTCGCACTTCGTCAGCGCGAACACCTACAACAGCCTGTTCTCGGTCCACGCCACGCTGCTGATCTTCCTGTTCATCATTCCCGTGTTCGCGGGGCTCGGGAACTTCGTGATACCGCTGATGATCGGCGCGCCCGACATGGCGTTCCCGCGCCTGAACGCGCTGTCCTTCTGGCTGTTGCCGGTCGCGGGCGCGATCATGCTGCTCAGCTTCCTCGCGCCGGGCGGCGCGTTCGCGGACGGCTGGACGGCATATGCGCCGCTGTCTGACACGGCGCCCGTCGGGCAGACGTTCTTCTCGATCGGCGTGCAGTTCGCGGGTGCCTCCTCGATCATGACCGCGCTCAACTTCCTCGTCACGATCATCACGATGCGCGCGCCGGGGATGAGCTTCTTCCGGCTGCCGCTGCTGGTGTGGGCGAACTTCGCGACGTCGCTGCTCGTCGTGATCGCGACGCCGTTCATTGCCGCGTCGCAGTTCTTCGTGCTGCTCGACCGCGCGCTCGGCTTCAACTTCTTCGACGCCGCCAAGGGCGGCGACGTGCTGATGTACCAGCACGTCTTCTGGTTCTACTCGCACCCGGCGGTGTACATCATGATGCTGCCGGGCTTCGGGATCATCAGCGAAGTGATCGCCGTCAAGTCGCGCAAGCCGATCTTCGGCTACCGCATGATGGCGTTCTCGCTACTGGCGATCGTGGGACTCGGCTTCACGGTCTGGGCGCACCACATGTTCACGTCGGGGATGGCGGCGTGGATTCGCATCCCGATGGCGATCACGACCGCGATCATCGCGGTGCCGACCGGCATCAAGGTGTTCTCGTGGCTTGCGACGCTGTGGCGAGGCGTGCTGCGGCTGGACACGCCGATGCTGTTCGCGCTCGGCTTCCTGACGACCTTCACGCTGGGCGGCATCAGCGGCGTGATGCTCGCGATGATCCCGTTCGACATCGACGTCAGCTCCACGTATTTCATCGTGGCGCACATCCACTACGTGCTGTTCGGCGGCTCGCTGATGACGATCTTCGCGGGCGTCTACTACTGGTTCCCGAAGATGACTGGGCGGATGTATGACGAGCGCCTCGGAAAGTGGCATTTCTGGAGTACGTTCATCTTCATGAACCTGACGTTCGGCCCCATGCACGTAGCGGGCCTGCAGGGCATGCCCCGCCGCGTCGCGACTTATGCGGCGAAGTTTGCGGACATCAACCTGTTCATCTCGATCGCGAGCTTCGCGCTCGGCCTGAGCACGCTGATCTTCATTTACAACATGATCAACAGCTGGCGCGGCGGCCCACGGTCGGTGGCCAACCCGTGGCGTGGGATGACGCTCGAGTGGCTCGTCTCATCGCCGCCGCCGGTCTTCAACTTCGATCGCGTGCCCACGGTCGTGGGCGGTCCATATGAGTACGGCGTGCCGGGCGCGGTCCACGGAGTTCTCACGCCGACCCCCGCGACGGTAGGCGCCGGTTCGGGCCTGGCGCGCGCACCAAGCCAATGAGAAGGAGGCACACCCGATGAAGGAAGTCCTTGTGATCGCAAATCGCACGCTCGGTGGCGCGAAGCTGCTCGACGCCGTGCGCGAGCGTACCGCCGCGGGCGACGTCCGCTTCCGGCTCGTGGTGCCCCAGACGAAGCCGTCCGCGGGCATGGTGATCTACGCCGAGGCGGTACGCGAATCGGCGCAGGTGCGCGTCGATCTGGCGCTCTCGGCGGTCGCGGCCGAGGGCATCGAGGCGACCGGCGAAGTCGGCGATCCTGACCCATTCAGCGCGACGATGGACGCGATCGCGGTGAACCGGCCCGATGAGATCATCGTCTCCACGCACCCCGTGCAGCACTC
>JASLHP010000393.1 GCA_030149625.1 Solirubrobacteraceae bacterium | reverse complement strand
ACGCGAGCTGGGTTCAGAACGTCGTGAGACAGTTCGGTCCCTATCTGCCGTGGGCGTTGGAGAGTTGAGAGGATTCGTCCCTAGTACGAGAGGACCGGGATGAACGCACCTCTGGTGTATCTGTTGTCCTGCCAAGGGCATAGCAGGCTAGCTACGTGTGGATCGGATAACCGCTGAAAGCATCTAAGCGGGAAGCCGGCCTCAAGATGAACTCTCCCATCCCCTCGAGGGAGTAAGACCCCTGGTAGACCACCAGGTTGATAGGCCGGATCTGGAAGGACGGCAACGTTCGCAGGAGACCGGTACTAATGGGTCGAGGGCTTGACGGATTTATAGTTTTCACTCTGAACGAGTGACGGTCGTACCCGTTGTGGCGTGTGCAGTTTTGAGGGACCGTGGGAGGCGTGGTCTTTCGCCTTTTTCCGGTGGCCTTGGCGAGGGGGAAACACCTCTTCCCATTCCGAACAGAGCAGTTAAGCCCCTCAGCGCCGATGGTACTTGGCCCGCAAGGGCCTGGGAGAGTAGGACGCCGCCGGTTTTTATGGACGTGCGAGCCGCCTTTGGGCGGCTCGTCGCCGTTAGAGGTTGCGTTCCGTGCCGTGGGCAGGGCTACAGGTACCTACGTGCAAGCCGGCGCAACCCGGCGCTGAGCAGCCGGCGGCGTGCCAAGAAGCCTGCGCGTAGATCGCGGGATGGGAGGGAGTCACGGGGGAGATGCAGTGCTGTGGGGTTGGCCGCAACTGCCCGGCGCGGCGTGCCGCTGGCCCTCTGCGCAGCGGCGCTCGGTGGGGGTGTTGCGCGTGGCCAGACGCTTCCTGGTCGACCTCCCAGTCGACGTCGTGGTCGTCCTCGAGCATCAGAAACGCGTGGGCCACGCGAACGGCACCGAGCGCGCGCTGCGCAAGCTTGGACCTGTTCGTTGGGGGGAACATGTGTTCGTAAGCTAGGGGGCCCGTCGGACGGATCGTCGTCGAACACGCGTGCGCATTGCGTGTGGCGCCGACAAACGGCTCTAGAAAGCTATTTTCACGCTCATAATCTGCAAGGGCGGTTGCAGGAGTCTGTACCCGCTGCGCGGCGAGCGAAACGGTCGCGGCGCGACGCAGGGGCTGAGCGCGAGAGCGCGAACTGCAGTGGCGATGGCTGTTACGCTTGCCAGGCGTTCGAGCGGCGGGACGGGTGCGCACCCGCTCGCCCGCGGTCGACGTTCAAAGCCAATGGAGAAGTTCGTCATCGAAGGCGGAGCGCCGCTGTCGGGCACAATGGTCCCGGCTGGGAACAAGAACGGCGCGCTGCCGATCCTCGCCGCCAGCGTCCTCACCGAGGATGAGGTCGTTGTGCGTAACGTGCCGCGCATTCGTGACGTCGAGGCGATGCTCGAGATTCTCGCGGCGATCGGCGTCGACGTCAGCTGGCGCGGGGCGAACGAGGTCGCGCTGTGCGCGGCCGGCGTGAGCGACTACGGCATCGAGCCCGAGCTGGCAGAGTCGATCCGCGCATCGTTCCTACTCGCCGGACCGCTGCTGGCGCGCTTCGGCCGCGCGATCATGCCGCCCCCAGGCGGTGACGTGATCGGCCGCCGGCGTCTGGATCCGCACCTCGATGCCTTTCGCGCGATGGGTGCGACCGCCGACTGCGGGCGTGAGATCGTGCTGACGGCGCCGCGCGGGCTGCGCCCGACCGATGTGTTCATGGACGAGCCATCCGTGATGGCGACGGAGAACGCGCTGATGGCCGCGGCGCTGACACCCGGCACGACCGTGATCGGCAACGCCGCCTGCGAGCCGCACGTACAGGACCTCGCGCGCATGCTCGTGAAGATGGGCGCCGACATCCATGGCATCGGCTCCAACCTGATCACCGTCAACGGCGCCGAGAGCCTGCGCGGCTGCGAGCATCACGTGGCACCCGATCACATCGAGATCGGAAGCTTCATGGCCCTCGCGGGCGTCACCGGCGGTGAGCTGACGATCAAGGACACGGTCCCTGGCGATCTGCGCATGATCAGGCTCGTGTTCGAACGTGTCGGGCTGCGTTCGGAGCTGCACGGCAACGACGTCGTCGTGCCCGGCGGGCAGAAGCTCGTCGTGCAAGCCGACGTCGGCGAGTACAAGAGCAAGATCCAAGACGGCCCATGGCCCGCGTTTCCCGCCGATCTCACCTCGATCGCGGTAGCGCTCGCGACGCAGGCGGAGGGGTCGATCCTCGTGCATGAGTGGATGTTCGAGAATCGCCTGATCTTCACCGACAAGCTGATCCTGATGGGTGCTGACATTGTCATGTGCGACCCGCACCGTGCGATCATCACCGGCCCGCGGCGCCTGCGCGGTGAGCGTGTCGAGTCGCCCGACATCCGTGCCGGCATGGCGATGCTGCTCGCGGCGCTGTGCGCCGAGGGGCGCAGCGAGATAGGCAACATCCGTCAGATCGACCGTGGCTACGAGCGCATCGATGAGCGTCTGCGCGACCTCGGCGCGCGCATCGAGCGCGTGGCCACGGAGCCTGTGCACGCATAATCTCGGGTCCTCATGATCCACCCGATCCCGAGCGGCACGCGCGACGTGCTTCCAGACGAGACGCGCGAGGTGCGCGCGATCACCGACATCGTGCGCCGTGTGTTCGAGCGTCACGGCTACGGCGAGGTGTACACGCCCGCGCTCGAGTATGAGTCGGTGCTCGCGCGCGCTGACATGGCCGAGGCAAAGCCCGCCTATCGCGTCTTCGACGAGTCGGGTCAGGTGCTGGTGCTGCGCTCTGACATGACCGTGCCGATCGCGCGCGTCGTCGCCACGCGGTACGCCGCGAGCGAGCCGCCGCTGCGCTTCTGCTATTTCGCTCACTGCTATCGCGGCGTGCGTCCCCAGCGAGGACATCCGCGCGAGCTGCTGCAGGCCGGCATCGAGCTGATCGGCGCGCCGGCGCCGCAGGGCACCGCCGAGGCGCTGACCGTGCTGTGCGCCGCGCTCGACGCCACCGGTCTCCGCGACTATCGCATCGGTCTCGGCGATGCCTCGCTGTTCCCGGCGTTGATGAACAGCCTGAGCGTGCCCGAGCAGCTTCGCTCGGGGCTGCTCGAGACGCTCGTGCTGCGCGACTTCGTCGGGCTCGAGCGCGCGCTCGCCGATGCGCAGATCCCCGACGCGGCCGCCGAGCTGCTGCTCGAGGTGCCCCAGCGCCGCGGCGGACCCGAGGTGCTGACCGATACGCCCGCGCAGGCCGCGCAAGCCGTCACCGGTCTGCGACAGGTACACGAGCTGCTCGAGCCGGTGGTCGCCGAGCGCGTGATCTTCGACCTCGGCCTGGTTCGCAACATCGGTTACTACACGGGCGCCGTGTTCGACGTGTACGACCCGGCGCTCGGCGCGCCGATCGGCGGCGGCGGGCGCTATGACGAGCTCGTAGGGCGTTTTGGGCGCGGCCTTCCAGCCGTCGGCTTCGCGCTCGGCGTCGACCGTCTGCACATCGCGCTCGCCGGGGAGGAGCGCGGCACCGGCGCGCTGCTCGCGGGGGCCGCCAGCGAGGACGTCAAGTGACGCCGATCAACGGTCTGACGATCGCCGTGCCGCGCGGGGCGCTGTTCAACGGGACCGTAGATCTGCTCGCCGCGCTCGGGCTCGAGACCGACGAGCTTCGCTCCAACGACCGCAAGCTGCTGTTCGAGGACGCCGGCGTGATCACGATGCGCCCGTCTGACGTGCCTACCTACGTCGAGGCCGGCGCCGCCGACCTCGGCGTCACCGGCAAGGACGTGCTGCTCGAGCAGGCCGTGCAACGTCCCGCGGAGGGCGGGCGCGACGTGTACGAGCTGCTCGATCTCGGCTACGGACGCTGCGTGATGGTGCTCGCCAGCAAGGCCGGCCCCGACCCCGCCCATGAGGCGCTGCGGCGCCTCGGCGTGATGCGCGTAGCCACGAAGTATCCGCGCATCGCCGCGCGGTATCTCGAGGAGACGGGCCGGCAGTCCGAGATCGTCGAGGTCAAGGGCTCGGTCGAGCTCGCGCCGCTCACCGGCATGGTCGAGGCGATCGTCGATCTCACCGCTACCGGCACCACGCTGCGCGAGAACAACCTCGTGATCCGCGAGGAGATCGTCGTGTGCACCGCGAGGCTGATCGCCAACCCCGTCTCCCACAAGCTCAAGGCCGCCGCGATCGACGACCTGCTCGCGCGGCTGCGCAGCTTGCCCGCGTCCGCGCGCGGACGCGGCGCTCCAGCGTCGTCCCCGGAGGGGGATCCAGCTTGAGATGCAGATCGAGCGCCTGAGTGCCGATGACGTGGCCCAGCTCGGCGGATCCGCCGGTGCTGCCGAGCGCGTGCGCGCGCTCGTGCCCGACGGCGACTCCGTCGCTGAGCCCGTGCGCGAGATCGTCGCGGCCGTGCGCGACCGCGGCGACGCCGCCGTGCTCGACTGCACGCGCCGCTTCGACACGGGCGGCAACGAGCCTCGGCCGCTGCTCGTGCCCGGCGAGGAGCTCGACGAGGCGATCAAACGGATGCCACTCGAGCTGATCGCGGGTCTACAGGTCGCGATCGTCAACGTCGCGCTGGTCGCCGACGCCGGCGTCGGCGTCGATCGCGCCGTCGAGCTGCCCCAAGGTCAGCGCGTCGTCCTGCGCGAGGTGCCCGTCGGCTCGGCGGCCGTGTACGTGCCCGGAGGGCGCGCCCCGTATCCCAGCACCGTCGTGATGGGCGTCGTCACGGCGCGCTCCGCCGGCGTGGTCGATGTCGCCGTGTGCGCGCCGCCCGGCCCCGACGGGCAGATCGACCCGGTGATCCTCGGCACTTGCCGGCTGTGCGGCGTTGAGCGCGTCTATCGCATGGGCGGCGCGCAGGCGATCGCCGCGCTCGCCTACGGGACCGACACGGTCGCGCGCGTCGAGGTGATCGTCGGCCCCGGCAACCTGTATGTGCAGGAGGCCAAGCACCAGCTCTCCGCGAACGTCGGCATCGACGGCTTCGCGGGTCCCAGCGACCTGCTCGTCGTGCTCGGCGAGCAGGCCGGAGAGCACGAGCTGCGGCTGGCAGCGTTGGACATGCTCGCGCAGGCCGAGCACGGAGAGGGCAGCCTGGTGGGCGCCGTATCGCCGTCGCTGGCGGTCTGCGACGCGCTCGATCTGCTGCTGCGAGAGCTCGTCGTCGAGCGGCCGACGGTGGGCGAGGCGGCATTCGCGATCGTCCACGTCGCCGGCGTCAGAGACGCGATCGCGCTCGCCAACGCGTTTGCTCCCGAGCACCTGCAGCTGATCGGCGCCGACGTCGAGGCGCTCGCGCCGCAGGTCCGGTGCGCGGGCTGTCTGTTCGTCGGCGGTGACAGCGCCACCGCGTTCGGCGACTACGTCGCGGGCTCGAACCACGTGCTGCCCACCGGCGGCGCCGCGCGCTTCGCCTCGACGCTCTCGCCGCGCCACTTCCGCCGCACGATGTGCGAGGTCCGGATTGGCGCGGCGGCCGAGAAGCTCGCCGTCGCGGGCGCGCCGATCGCGCGCGCCGAGGGCTTCGAGGTCCACGCCGAGTCGATGCAGGCGCGCGTAGGGGAGAATCCAGGCTCATGAGACGCACAGCCACGATCGCCCGCACGACCGCCGAGACCGACGTGCGCCTGACGCTGACGCTCGACGGCAGCGGCGCCGGTGACCGCGCCACGGGCGTCGGCTTCCTCGACCACATGCTCGACCTGCTCGCGCGCCACGGGCACATCGACCTCGACGTCAACGTCACCGGCGACCTGCAGACCGGCGCTCACCACACCGCCGAGGACACCGCGATCGTGCTCGGGCAGGCACTCGACGAGGCACTTGGCGAGCGCGCCGCCATCAGCCGCTACGGCGCCGCCACCGTGCCGATGGACGAGGCTCGCGCGAGTTGTGCGATCGACGTCTCCGGGCGTCCGTTCACGCTGTTCGAGGCCGAGCTGCCGCCCGGCGCCACCGGCGACTTCGAGCACGAGCTCACCGAGGAGTTCTTCCGCGCGCTCGCCAACGCGGCCAAGCTCACGCTGCACCTGCGCATCGAAGCTGGCAGCAACGCCCACCACATGATCGAGGCCGCGTTCAAGGCGTTCGCTCGCGCGCTGCGCCAGGCGGTCACGATCGACCCGACCGAGACCGGCGTGCCGAGCACCAAGGGCACGCTCACCGCATGAACGAGCGCGTCACGCCGCTCGTCGAGGAGCCTGTCGAGATCGCCGTGCTCGACTACGGCATGGGCAATCGCCGCTCGGTCGAGAAGGCGCTCGAGCACGTCGGCGCACGCGCCACCGTCACTCACGAGCACGATCGGCTACGCGCCGCCGCCGGTCTGGTCGTGCCGGGCGTGGGCGCGTTCCCGCGCGCGATCGACAACCTCCGCGAGCTGGGGCTCGATGAGCTGCTGCGCGAACGTCTCGACGCCGGCACGCCGGTGCTCGGCATCTGCCTCGGTATGCAGATCGCGTTCGAGCGCTCGAGCGAGCAGGGCGGAGCCGTCGGCCTCGGCATCGTGCCTGGCG
This sequence comes from Solirubrobacteraceae bacterium, assembly GCA_030149625.1. The sequence continues at coordinate 1,123 of JASLHP010000393.1, read as the reverse complement.
AGGTCCGCGCACTCGATCACGGCGAGCTGAAGCTGCCCCACATCGGCTGGAACGAGGTGCGCCTCACGCGCCCCGACTCGCGGCTCTTCGCCGAGCTTCCGCGTCGCTGCGCCTTCTACCACGTGCACTCGTTCGCGCCCGTGCCCGCCGATGAGCATGACGTGCTCGGCATCGCCGAGTACGGCACGCCGTTCGTCACCGCCGTGCAGCGTGGCCGCTTCTACGGCGTGCAGTTCCACCCCGAGAAGTCCTCCGCCGCTGGCCTGCGATTGCTCGCCAACTTCGCGCGCATCTGCATCGAGGCGCGCCCAGGCGCCGCGCGCCCGGCGGCTGACGAGGCCGTCTCGCAGGCCGCGCACCGGTCCGCCGTCTCGTGAGGCTCTACCCCGCGATCGACATCCTCGGCGGCAACGCGGTACGCCTCGTCAAAGGCGACTTCGACGCCAAGAAGGTCTACGACGAGGACCCCCTGTCGGCCGCGCGCGGCTGGATCGACGCCGGCGCCGAGTACCTGCACGTCGTCGACCTCGACGGCGCCAAGCGCGGCCAGCCCGCCAACCTCGCGCAGTTGCGGCGCATCGCGGCCGACGCCGGCGTGCCAGTGCAATACGGCGGTGGGCTGCGCTCGACCGGGGCCATCGCCGCGGCGCTCGACGCCGGCGCCGCGCGCGTGATCCTCGGCACCGTCGCGTTCACCGATCCGGGCGTGCTCAGCGACGCGCTCGAGGCGAACGGCCCCGAGCGGATCCTCGTCGGCGTCGACGTGCGCGGCGGTTACGTCGCCACGCACGGCTGGGTCAACGCCACCGACACGCCCGCCCGCGACGCTTTCGCCGGGCTGCGTGCGCGCGGCGTGCGTCACTTCGTCTTCACCAACATCGACCACGACGGCATGCTCGACGGCGCCAATCGCGACGAGGTCGCATCGGTTGCCAGCGCCGTCGGCGATGGCAGTCTGATCTTCTCCGGGGGCATCGGCACTCGCGGCGACCTCGAGGCGCTCACGAGCCTGCGCAGGGAGCTCGCGCTCGAGCGGCTCGACGGCGTGATCGTCGGCACCGCTCTGTATGAGGGCCGCTTCACGATCGCGGAAGGCAAGGCGGCGCTCGCGGACTGACTCGTC
>JASLHP010000373.1 GCA_030149625.1 Solirubrobacteraceae bacterium | reverse complement strand
GCCGACGGCGCCGACGTGGCGATCATCGACACCGCTGGGCGCCTTCACACCCAGGACGATCTGATGGCCGAGCTGACCAAGGTGCGACGGGTGATCGAGCGCCAACTGGAGGGAGCGCCGCACGAGACGCTGTTGACCGTCGATGCGACCACCGGTCAGAACGGCCTGCGCCAAGCGCGGCTGTTCGCCGAGGCCGCCGGTGTGACCGGCGTCGTGCTCACGAAGCTCGACGGCACCGCGCGCGGTGGCATCGCGCTTGGTCAGCACCACGCCGCTGACCGCCGCGGTCTCGGCGAACAGGCGCGCCTGGCGCAGCCCGTTCTGGCCGGTGGTGGCATCGAGCGTCAAGAGCGTCTCGTGCGGGGCACCCTCCAACTGTCTGGCGATCACGCGTCTGACCTTCGCGAGCTCGCCCATCAGGTCGTCCTGCGTGTGCAGGCGCCCGGCCGTGTCGACGATCACCACGTCGATCCCGCGCGCGCGCGCCTGCGCGACGGCGTCGAAGGCGACCGCGCCTGGGTCCGAGCCCGCGGCGCCGGTGACGATCTCGCAGCCCGCCCGTTGCGCCCAGCCTTCGAGCTGCTCGCCGGCGGCGGCTCTGAACGTGTCGGCGCCGGCGAGCAGCACGCTGTGGCCGAGCCGCTCGCGCAGGTGCCAGGCGAGCTTGCCGATGGTCGTCGTCTTGCCCGTTCCGTTGACGCCCACAGCCATGATCACCGTCGGCCGCGGCCGCAGGTCGATGCGCGCGTCCGCGACCGTCGCCGTCCTCGCCAACAGCTCGATCAGGCGCTCGCTGAGCGCCTGCCCGCCCTCGAGCTTGCCTTCGGAGGCTTCCGTCTCGAGCGTCGCCACGACCGACGCGGTCGTCACGGCGCCGACGTCGGCCATGATCAGCGCCTCCTCCAAGCGTTCCCAAGTCTGCTCGTCGAGCACCCCGAACAGCGTCGCCTGGATCTCCGAGCCGAGCGCCTGGCGCGTCTTGGACATGCTCTCGCGCAGGCGGCGGAACAGCCCGCCACGCCGGCGCGGCTCCCGCTCACGGCCACCGTCGGCGTGCGCGTCTGAGCGATCGCTCTCGCCGGTAATGAACAGTTCGCTCCAATCGCGGGCCACGGGGCGCGCGACGATAGCAGCGCTCGCTCAGGCGACCTCGGCGACGCGCGCGAGCTCGTCGGGCGCATCGGCCTGCTCTCGTTCCGAGGGCAGGCTGCGCGACAGCACCTTGGAGACGCCGTTCTGGCCCATCGACACGCCATAAAGCCAATCGGCGGCCTCCATCGTGCGCTTCTGATGCGTGATGACGATGAACTGTGCGCGTCCGGAGTAGCGCCGCAGCAGCGTCAGGAAGCGGTCGAGGTTGAGGTCGTCGAGCGCGGCCTCGACCTCGTCGAGGATGTAGAAAGGACACGGCCGCGCGAGGAACACGGCGAACAGGAACGCGAGCGCCGTCATCGACTTCTCGCCGCCTGACAGCAGCGTCAGGCGCTTGGTCGACTTGCCCGCCGGCGTGATCTCGATCTCGACTCCGGGGAGCTGCTGCTCCTCGGCGCTGAGCGTCTCGGCCTCGCTCTCCGCCTCCGCGGCCGCCTCCGCCGCGTCGGCATCCTGTCCCTCGGGCAGTGGCTGGCCGCCGAGCACCGGCCTCAGCGCCTGCTCGTCCTTGACGAGCCGCAGACGCCCGGAGCCGCCGGGGAACACATCCCCGACCAGCTCTTCGAAGTTGCGCGCGGCGGCTGTGAAGGTCGCTTCGAAGGTCTCCTCGATCTGACGGTCGGTGTCCCTGATCACGGCGCGCAGCTCGCGCAGCGCCGTCTCCAGGTCGCCACGCTGATCCTCCAGCTCCTCGACGTGCGCCAGCGCCTCCGCGTACTCGTCCTGTGCCAGCGGGTTGACGGGGCCGAGCTGCTCGCGCCGGCGCGTCAGCCGCTCGATCCGCGCACGCAGCGCCGCGATCTCCTCCTCGCGCAACGGCTCGGCCACCGCGGCGATCGACTCCGCGGCGCCCGCCTGCTCGCGCTCCGCGGCCGGCGGTCGCTCCTCCTCGGCATCCTCATGGCTCTGAACGGGCGATTCGACCGCCAAGCCCAAGCGCTCGCTGACGCCGGCCAGCTCGAGCTCGGCCTCGCCCGCGCGGTCGCGCAGCCTCTGCGCCGCAACCTCGGCCATCGTCACGGCCTCGCCGGCGGCACGCAGCGCCGCCTGGATCTCCGCCTCCTCGGCCGCGCACGCCCGTAGCGTCGCCGCCATCGCCTCGCCCGCCTCGCGGTCGCCCGCGAGCTCCTGCTCGAGCGCCGCTACGCGCTCGGCCACCGCCGCCGCCGTGCTCGCGAGCACGCTTGCCAGGCTCTGCGCGCGAGGCACGAGATCCGCGTCCACGGCTCGCTGTGCGCGCAGGCGCTCGATGCGGGCGAGCAGCTCGACGCGCTCGCGCGCCCGACGCTCGCCCTGCCGGCGCTCGGCCACGAGCTCGCCCTCGAGCTCGGCCGTCCTCACCGCCAACGCGCCCTGCGCGGGTGCCGCGCGGCGCTGCTCGATCAGCCACTGCGTCCGCCGCCGCGCCTCGACAGCCTCGGCCTCACGGCGCTCGGCCAAGCGCAGCGCCTGCTCGCCGCCGGTGCGCGCCTCGTCGGCCGCGCGAGCCCGCTCGAGCGCCTCTTCGGCGGCGCCGCGTGCCGCCTGCTCGGCCTGCGCCGCCAGCTCCATCTCGCCAAGCAGCCGGTCGCGTTCGTTGTGGCGCGCGAGCACGCGCTCGCTGCCACCCTCGCCGAGCTGGCGCACCTCGCCCCAGGAGGCGAACCACACGCGTCCCTGACGTGTCGCGGCGATGCCAGCGAAATCCTTGGGGAGCTCCTCGAGGCGCTCGACCACCCACGCGTCCGCCAGCAGCCGCCGAGCCAGATCGAGCACGGCGGCGGGCCCGCTGAGCAAGTCCAGCAGCCGCAGCGCGCCGGGCAGCGGCGCGGCGCGCTCGGCCACCGGCACGGCATCCTCGGCGCCCGGGAGGCGGGACAGCAGCGCCGTGCCTCCGTCCGGACCGGCGCGGTCGAGCAGCGACTCCGCGCCGGAGACGTCGTCGACGAGCGCCGCGTCGAGTCGGCCGCCGAGCGCGGCCGCCAGCGCGAGCTCGTAACCGTCCTTGACGCGCAGCTCCTCGCCGAGCGCCGTCGGAGCGCCAGACTCAGCGCCGCCGACTCGCGCGTGCGCGCGCAGGAACTGGTTGGCGCCAGCCAGCTCCGCGCCCACGCGCGCGGACTCGCGTCGCGCTTCCTGCACAGCCTGCTCCGCCGCCCGCAGCTGCTCGCGCGCCTGCTCGGCCTGCGTGTCGGCGAGCTCGCGGGCCGTGCGCGCCGCGATCACCTCAGCCGCGCTCTGCTCGGCGAGCGCCCGCTGCTGCTCGTGCATGGCCGCCAGCTCGGCGAGCTCGCGCTCGATCTCCCGCTCGCGGCTGTCGTGGATCTCCGCGAGCTCGGCTTCGAGCGCGGCGATGCGATCGACGCTCTGCGCGAGCTCGGAGGCCGCGCCGTCGGCGTCGTTCGCATGCGCGAGCCCCCGCAGGTCGAGCTCCGTGCGCTCGATCCTGCGCGCGAGCGTCTGCGCGCTCGAGCCAACCTGCTCGGCGCGCAACACCAGACGCTCGTGCGCCGAGCGAGCGTCGTAGAGCAGCCGCGAGAGCGCGTCGTGGCGCTCGGCTCGCTCGGCCAGCGCGCGCTCGGCGGCGCCGCGCCGGTCGATCGTCTGCTGCAGCCCGCGCTCGATCTCAGCGCGCGCCGAGCGCGACTCCGCGACGTGGCGCTCGGCGCCTTCGCGCTCGAGCCGGCACGCGCGAACGTCCTCGCGCGCGAGCTCCAGGCGCGCTTGCAGGATCTGGCGCTCGAGACGCTCGTGCAGCTCCGCGGCTTCGGCCTGGCGCTTGAGCGGACGCAGGCGGCTGCGCGCCTCCCGCTCGACGTCGAGCGCGCGATCGAGGTTCTCCTGCGTGCGCTCGAGCTTCAGCTGCGCACGGCGGCGGCGCTTGCGATGCTTGCCGAGACCGGCGGCCTCCTCGATCAGCAGGCGGCGCTCGCGCGGCTTGGAGGTGACGATCGCGTCGACGCGACCTTGCGAGACGACCGAGTGAGTCTCCTTGCCCAGGCCCGTGTCGGACAGCACCTCGATCACGTCGCTCAGACGGCAGCGCGCGCCGTTGAGCTTGTAGCCACCCTCGCCGCCGCGATCCAGCCGGCGCACGATCGAGATCTCGCTGAGCGGCAGATCGACGGTGCCGTCGGAGTTGTCGAGCACGATCTCGACCTCCGCCGCGCTGCGCGGCTGCACGCCGTGCCCGCCGCCGAAGATCACATCCTGCATCGATTGGCCACGGATCGCCAGCGGCGACTGCTCGCCCATCGCCCACAGCACCGCGTCGGTGACGTTCGACTTGCCCGAGCCGTTCGGACCGACGACGACGCTCACCCCGGGGCCGAAGTCGAGGCGCGTGCGGTCGGGAAACGACTTGAAGCCGTGCAGCGTGAGCGACTTCAGGCGCATGCCGGCATCTCGCTCATTCGCTCGCCAGCTTGTCCACGGCCACGCGCGCCGCCTCCTGCTCGGCGTGCTTCTTGCTCCTGCCGCTGCCGTTGCCGAGCTCGCGCCCATCCACCTGCGCGCGCACCGTATAGACACGCTCGTGCGGCGGCCCGTCCTCGCCGGTCACCTCGTAGCTGACCTCCGCGCCGCGACGCGCGAGCAGCTCCTGCAACGCCGACTTGAAGTCCACGGGGTGCTCCAAGGCACCCCCGATCTCCGGAGCGAACGCCTCGACCACGGCCTCGGCGGTGCGCTCGTAGCCGGCGTGCAGATAGCACGCGCCGATCACGGCCTCGATCACCGACGCGAGCACGCGCTCGGTCCCCACCAGCGCCGCCGCGTTCTCGCGCACGCCCGCCGGCGCCGCGGCACGCAATCGCGCCGGCAGCTCCAAGCGCTCGGCGACCGCGCGGCAGGACACCCCGGAGACCGCCTGCGCACGGATCTTCGTGAGCCGCCCGGCGCCGAAGCGGTCGGCCTCCAGGCGCGGATACAGGTATGCGGTCACCGCCAGCGCGAGCACGCTGTCGCCCAGGAACGCGAGCCGCGAGTAGGAGTCGCCGCGGCGCTCGCTCCAGGACGCATGCGTGAATACCTGGCGCGCCAGATCCTCCGGCAGCTCCTCGAGAAGATCTGCCAGCAGCATCGTCGTCGCCTGCCGGGCCAGGCGCGCTCGGCATCTTCGAGGTTCGGTTCGTTGGCCAGCACGAAGTCGACCGCCGCGCCGACCGTCAGGATCTTCGTCGCCTGCTCGTCGGACATCTGCACGCCGTAGGTGTCCTCGAGCTCCTGGACGAGCGTGTACAGGTCGAGCGAGTCCGCCTCGAGGTCCTCACGGAACCGTGTGGCCTCGGAGATGGACTCCGGATCGACCTCGAGCTCGTCCGCCAGATGAGCCTGGATCAGCGAGAAGACCT
>JASLHP010000330.1 GCA_030149625.1 Solirubrobacteraceae bacterium | reverse complement strand
GCGACACACACCCACCCCACACACTCGTTGGCACCGGACAGCCACCGGTCCCTTCTCGCTCCCACTCATACACATTCTGAAGCTGATCCGAGTCTTCAGCCACGAGCGGCTCCGACGAATCAAAAAACACACGCGAGCCATCACCCGAGATCACACGCGGCATAAACGTCGGATTAAAGCTCAACGCAAGCCGTGTGGGGCCCGCGCCAATGCCAATTTCAGTTGGCGGCTCGCCGCTCGGCGCGCACGAAGCACACGACAGCTTCCCGACCGTGTCAGCACCAGCGTCATACACAAATACCTCGGCGGCAGGCGCGGCGTGTTCCGGCGAGATGGCGGTACCCTTTGGTGTAGCGTCTTCAACTACGGCCGAGTTGTCGTAGCCAGTCAACTGCTGAGTCGACTCGAACACCAGAGCTTCGCCGCTCGGGGTGACCTGCGCGGTGCGCGAACCCAAGTCCGGCTGCCAATCACCGACCACACGACCCCCACCGATACTCGCGGGCAAGTTGTCATCGATACGAGCCAGTGCGGCGACGAAGCGGGTTTCCCCGTCGTGCCAGACATACGCGTTGCAGCCGATACCGCCCGGGAGATGACCTAGCCTTTCTTTTTCAGACGGACTTCCTGGGTCACCTTCCCCTTCGGCTTCGACACAATCGCGCGCTTCGGCCGGCGCCCGTTGACTGTTCTGGTTCGCAGCCAACACGCCGTCCGCGACGAAGTAGACGTATGACCCATCGCTACTCGCACCGATGACCCCCTGCACCCCTGCACCCGCTGTCGGCGTCAGGTCGCTGAGACGACTGCCAAGCGGCCGGTCAAAGTCATACAGATACAGGTTCGGCATCCCGGATTCGGCGGTCGCGTCCGCCGTGAGCCTGCTTTCGTCCGTGAACAACACCTTCGTACCGTCAGCGTTCGCGGCCCAAAAGCGCCCCCCACCCGCCTGCCCCGAGCCAGACTCCGGAACATCGAGCTGGACCGTCGCGGCGGACGGCAACGACGGCTGTTCTCGCACGAACAGGCGGGTCGTGCCGGCGGGGTTTTCGGGCCCAGGCGTCGTATCGAGATCGGTCCAGAACACACGCGACCCATCCGCGGAGATGACACCATCGAAATCCGGCCGTGTGTACTCTTCGGCCGCTGGACCGCCGAACACGGCATCCGGGCTTGCTTTGCCGTCCGGCAGCACGTTCACGAGGTGCGCTTCTCCGTCACTCGAGTCGTAGAGGTTGCTGCCAGCGCTACCGCCTTCCGCCGGTTCTGTGCGCGAGCTGAGCGCCGCGCCCGTCTGCAACAGGAGGTCGCTGAAAGCTGCGACACCGGGCGAGCCTTCGTTGCCGCCAGCAAACAGCAGCTGCTGCGGTGAGCCCTCCTGAAAGGCGCCGCAGACGCCGGGCTGAGCGGTTTCCGTGAAGAGCGCATGGTAGCCGCCGGCATCGTCACGCGAGTACAACACCGCACAGCCCGCGGGACCCCCTGGCGTGGCAATCGCGGACAGGTAAGGCGCGACTTCGGCTTCGGCGCCAAGCACGCCGAGCGCGAGCGTCGGCGCGAAGCCTTCGAACGCGGTCACGGTGTATTCCTCGGGGGCCCCCGTCTGAGGCGTCACCACTTCATCGGACCACTGCCCGCCGGCGCTGCGACGACCGATGAACTCATTGCCCAGTCCAGCGCCTGTCGCGCCGGTCCCGCCGGCTTTTCCAGTTCCGCCGACGAATGCCACCGCTTCGCCTTCGCTCGACGCCCGCATCGGAAAGCTCGAGTGGATGTCCTGTTCGCGTTCAGTGTCTACGCCGCTCGCCGGGACGTAGACATCGCTTGGCACTTCGGCGGACACGAGCTCGTATGCCCGGCAGTCCGGAAGCGAAGGGCTGAAGCCCTTCAGGAGATGGTTTGGGCAGCTCGCGGCGCCGGTCGAGCCAGCTCCCCGTGCCGGGGTCGTGAGCGTGAGGTCTTCGCCGCGGGCGGTGCCGAGCCGGTTTGTGGCGACGAGCCGCAGGTGATAGACGGTGCTTGGGGTGAGCCCGGACAGGCGGACGGATGCCGCCACGGGTGTGTCCGAGGAGCCGAGCTCCGCTTCTGGCGTGGCGGCTCCGTATTCGCTCGTGGCGCCGTATTCGGCGTGGTAGGTGGTCGGCAGCCCCGACGCGTCGATGTTCGCGGCGAGCAGCGCTTCGCTCGGTTCGATCTCGCTCAGCGACTCGGCTTGCACGAGCGGCGCGGCCGCCGTGAAGAGCTGTTCGTCTTCGCCGGGCACCGAGCCGTTCGCGTTAGCGGCGAGCAGCCTGTAGTGATAGCTGGTTCGCGGGCTCAACCCCGTGAGGCTCGCCGTGACCGCGACGGCTGACGTACCAGAGCCGATTTCGGCGTCAGTCTGCGCACATGGCGCTTCTTTGCCATAGCTAGCCGTCGGGCCGTATTCGAAGCGGCATTCGGTGAGCGGTTCGCCTTCGGGATCGACCGTGCCGTTGAGCGTCGCCGTTTCCAGCTGAGCATCGGTCGGCAGGCCCGTCGTGGCCGTCGCCAGCACGATCCTCGGAAACACACTGACGTCATCGGTGCCACGATCCGCTACGTACACGGTGCCTGTCGCGGAGTTCACGGCGATGCCGCTGCCGTGCGCGATGTCGCCGGCGCCGAAGCGTTCCACGAGCGAGCCCGCTGGAACTCGTTCGCAATTCCTGTTGGCCGTGCAAGTCGTGTCTCGCGCGAACTGCGCGACGCTCCACGTCCCTTCCACGTCCGTGGGCAGGAAGACGTCCTGGTCGGAGAAGTCGACCGCGACCCCGGACTGCACTTCACCCGTATGGAAAGCCATCGCACCGATGAGAAATTCGCCGCCGGCGCTGTCGTACTTGGCGACTTCGTCGGCGCCGCGGTTCGCGTAGAGGTCGTCCTCGCTGTCGACCGCGAATCCGGGGCTCGTGCCGAGCGATACTTCGCGGCTGGCGGTGAAGGTGTTCGGCTCGCCGTCCGTATAGCTGTCCACCTCTTTGCTGGCCTGGTACACCCAGAGGCTTCCCGCTGCATCGACGGCGACGCCGTAGATTTCGCCGAGCGGCGATCCGCCCGCGCCGGCTGTGATCGCTCCGAGGAATTTTCCTTGGGGGGTGAACTTGTCGACCGTGCTGTGGCCTCGGTTGGCGACGTAGACGTCGTATGCGGAGGGGTCGACCGGGTTGCCCGAGTCATCGACCGCGATCGTTTCGGGGGCGGAGAAGCCTTCGCTCGGCGCCTGGAGTTCGCCTAGGTAGGCGCCGGCGGCGGTGAACCGCTCCACTCTGTTGTTGGCCTCATCGACGACGTAGACCTCGCCGGCGGCTGGTTCGGTGAGCGCGTCGGTGGCGGTGTTCACGGCGACACCAGCCGGTTCGCCGAACTGGCCGGGGCCAGAGCCGGCTTCGCCGAACGACGGCCCGTCGATGTGGATCTTCGCCGCGAGCGCGGGCCCGCTCGCATACAGCAGCCCCGCTCCGCAGACGCCCAGCATCACGAAAGCCCAACGAGTGATTGATCTCATGCTCATTTTTAGCTGCCCCTTCATCCCTTGTTGGACTTTCTCCACGACCGACTCATAAGTCGTCTCTTGTGGGCCGGCGCGCGCTCGCCCCGGCCCACAACAGCCTTCACTTCACCGTGCTATTTGCCTTCGATGATGCTGAACGCTTTGCCTTTGTACGGTTCGCCCAGGCTGAGCGCGATCTGGTTGATTCTCAGCGTCAGGGAGTTGTTGTACGGCGGATCCGAGATAGACGTTCCTTTGCACGTGGTGTACTTTTTGACCGATTCGACTTCGGGTGACTGTTTCGATTCGACACTGCTGCTGAGAGTGCATTCGATTTCACCCGCGAGATTACGGCTGCCGGCACTGAGAGTGAGACATGAACCGCCGGGGCGGTTGATCGTTTCGAGGAAACCGAGATACCTTTCCGCGCCGGGTTTCACCTTGAACAGTTCCGCGGTCGACGGGAACGTGCCTTCAAGCTCCGGACCCCCATCCGGCATCCGAAGCAGACTGACCGCACATTGTCTGTTGACCGTTTCATTGGTGAATTCGCAGCCCGAGAACGAGAATTCGGCACGAATCTTCGCCGACCGACCACCACCGGATTCGATCTTGCCGTTTTCTGTCGTCACGGTCGTGCAGGAGATGTCATAGTTCGTCGCGATCCCATCGAGCGTGCCGGCGGCGGTCGTAGAAGTGAACGGCACGGACTTCGTTTCCGTTGCGGTGCCGATCGATTCACCACCAACACACAGCCCGAATTTTTTGGAGCCGGCTTCTTTTTTGCACGCCGCCGCCGACGCCGAAGCAGACGCGATCCCGCCGAGCACCAGTAGCACGAGTCCCCCGAGCAGCACGGCGTGTATCCGTGACTTCATTTGGTGTACCTCCATGTCATGCGTTTCCTTTCGTATCGCCGACACGCCACTCGGCGCCGGCTGTTGGTGAGCCCTCCGACGGACCTCACGAGCGCCCCACCGCCACTGCGCCCGCGGCCACTGCGCCCGCGGCCCGCCCGTTACGCGATAGCCGTCGCCTACCAGCGATCCCCTCGTTTTGGAGGCTCGCCAGGAGCTGTCTGCCGCTCGTGGTGAGCCGCCACGCGTTCGCCTGAAACGGCGTCGGGTCCAGCAGCTGGTTCTCGATCAGCCCGAATCGCGCCAGGCGCGCGAGCAGCACGGAGGCGTGCGCCTTGCTCGCGATGCCCACGCGCGCGGCGACCCCCAGGTTGCTGAGCCCCGGCTCCGCGCCGATCGCGCTCAGGACCGACACGACACGATGATTCAGCCGCCCACCGGCTTCCCTGAGAACCTCAGACGCCACCGTCCGCGACACCGGTGCGGCCTCGCTACACCCGGGTGCGGGAGCCTCTCGGCGGATCGCGTCCTCGAGCGCCGCGCCGGCTGCGGTGAGCACCCATACGTTCTCGCGACCGCGCTCGCGAACGTTCTCGATCAGCCCACGCCGCGTCAGTCCGGCGAGCAACTGCGACATGCTGTTCGCGTCCGTGATCCGCGCCCGGCCGGCGATCGCGCCGTTGCTCGACCCAGGCGCCGCCGCGGCCGCGCGCAACACGCGGATCGCGGGATCGCTCAAACGACCACCCGACTGCCACATCAAGTCCATCGCCCTGCTGCCCGCTGGCGCCGGAGCATCCCGCCCGACCGCCTCGTCGAGCTCGCGACCCCGGTCGGTGACCCGCCACACCTTCGGGGTGCCTTTGCGGTGCGGCTCCCTCCTGCTGTCCACCAGACCGAGCGCCGCGAGCAGCGAGAGCAGCCCGGTGACCTGG
>JASLHP010000294.1 GCA_030149625.1 Solirubrobacteraceae bacterium | reverse complement strand
CGGAAACGTGTAAAGGCAAACCGTGTGCGACCAAACCGATTCAGGTTCCGGGGCTCGAAAAAATCGTCGCCGTCTCGGCAGGCGAACGACTCGACCTGGCGTTGTCAGAATCGGGCGCCGTCTACGCTTGGGGCTCTGCGGAAGGGGGCGGACTCGGCAACGGCTCGACCGAAGGCACGGTGGCGTGCTCCGGGGTCGAACTGCCCAAAGGTTGCAACCCGACACCAACGGAAATCAGCGGGCTCTCGGAAGTCGTTGCCGTGGCGGCTGGGTACCAGCAGGGCGTTGCGTTGCTCAGCAACGGCACTGTGAAGGACTGGGGGCTCAACGAATCGGGCCAACTCGGCAACGGAACCACCGAATCGAGCTCCATTCCGGTCTCAGTGAGCGGCTTGAGCGAAGTAGCCGCGATCTCAGTCGGGCCGAGCCATGTGGTGGCGCTCAAGGTCGGCGGTACCGTCCGAAGCTGGGGGACCAACGTTCGCAGCGCGCTTGGCGTCGGGCGCTCCGAAGCGGAACTCGCTTTCTCGGACACGCCGCTGGCAGTGGGCGGCCTTCTCGCGCTGACAGAAGTCACGGCGCTTGCGACGGGTAACGACTCAGGGCACACGGTCGCGCTGCGCTCCAACGGCACGGTCGTCGGCTGGGGACAGAACGAATGGGGCCAGGTCGGCGTCGGGTTCGCAGGGAGCGAAGTTCCCGCCCCCACCGTCGTCGCACATGCGAAGGAAGTCTCGGGCATCGCTGCGTCGAATCCGACCTCGTTCGCGTTCGGCGAACCGGCGCCGTTGACCTCCACGATCACGCCCGCCAGCGGGCCCGACGAAGGGGGGAACACGGTCGAAATCCACGGGCAACAGTTCCACGAAATCGAAGCGGTCCTGTTCGGCAAAACGGAAGCAACGATTCTGGAAGTTACGCCCACCCTGATCCGCGTCACCGTGCCGCCCAGCACGCCCGGCAAAGTGCCGGTGGTCGTGATCGGGTCGCGCGGCTACAGCGGTGTGACCCCGACCTATGTCTATGTCCCGTCGACGGCGAGTCCCGAAATCGGGCGCTGCAAAGAAGTCGCGAAAGAAACAGGCCGCTTCAAAGGAGGCAGCTGTCTGGAAGAAGGTGGTTCGCGGAAGTTCGAATGGTTCCCGGACGCTCTGAAACGAGGGTTCTCGGGCAGCAGCCTGGAACCGCTGCTCGAAACTGTCGCCAAAGCGAAGATCAGGTGCACGGTGTCAACGTTCGAAGGCGAAGTCAGCTCGCCTTTCGCGATCGGGAACCTCAAGATCGCATTCAAGGGATGTGAAAAAGAAGGCGCCGGCAAATGCACGTCGACAGGCGCGGCCGAAGGCGAAGTCGTGACGAACCCCTTGGAAGGCATTCTCGGCTTCGAAAACAAAGAACTGAACAACGCGGGGCTTCAGGTGCAGCCGGAAGGCGGGGCCGAATTCGCGGTGTTCAGCTGTGGAACCGTGGGCGTACGCGTCAGGGGAGCGGCGGTCGCACAGCTCACACCGCCGAACAGCATGAACCTCACGTTCGGCCTCAAATTCAAACAGAGCAAAGGCAAACAGAACCCGACGTCGCTCGAAGGAGGCCCGACCGTCGGGCTCGAAGCGTCATTCAACGAAGGGAGCTACGAAGGGCTGGGCGTAGCATCGAACGGCTCGTTCTCGACTGAAGAAAAAATCGAGATCAATACGGTCGTCTAGAGCAGGGGCCGGGGGCGGGCAGCCGTTGGGTCTGCCCGCCCCGCGCGCCACTCGCACATCCCGCCTGCGTGCAGTCTTCCGGCTGGCGCAGCGGGCGCCCTCAACCGTGCGCCACCGCGCCTCAGCCGTGCGCGATCGCCGACGGCGACGCGGCGCCGAACTGCAGTGTCTCTGCGGACAGCGGTCGTCGCAGGTCCTCGACCGCGATCTCGTCGACGGGCGCGGGAGACGCCCCGGGGGCGGGCGCCCAACCGTGCGCGTAGAGCGGCTCCGGCTCCGGCGCCGCGACCAGCTCCTCAGGCTCCCAGCCGGCCTCCTCCGAAGGCGCCTCCCACAGCGGGTCGAGCACCGCGTAGCGGAACTGCCCGCTCTCGTCACACACCCAGAAGGCGTCCCCGTACTCGGCCCGCTCGTGAAGGATCGAGCGTTCGTAGTGCGCGGCGATGCGCGCGAGCGAGTCGATGTCCTCGACGTCGATCAGCGGGACGCCCGGCTGCTGCCAGACGGTCGAGACCGGCACGATCAGCGAGCCGTAACGCGCGAGGATCGCGTCGGTCGCGCTGCGGCGGCGCGGCCGAGCGAGCAGGAGCGTGGCGGCGAGGGCGCAGGCCGCGACCAGGGCGAGCCCGGCGAGCGCGATCGCGCTCGCCGCGGTCACGGTCATCGTCAGCGGTCCGACGGTGAGCTGGGCGGGCCTGCTCAGCTTCGCCTCGGCGGCGCCCGCTTCGGAGTGCTCGAAGCTCGTGGGCGCCTGCGCCGCTTCCGAGGGCGCGCCGTTGGCGGCGACCGGCCGGATCTCGAGGCTGTTCAGCGCGAACTTGCTGGCCGGCGCGAACGTCCCGTTCAGCGGAGCGCCCGCGAGCTCACCCCCGAGCGTGATGCGCGGTGCGATCGTGAGCGTGTAGGACCCCCGCACGGCGGTGTCCGATTCCACGCGCGAGACCAGCGCGAGCAGCGAGTCGAGGTCCATGCGCGCGCGGATCACCCCGGAGTCACCGTGGAGCGCGCTGGGGGCGGACAGGGGGATCCTCGCGTGCCAGCCGCTCGTCGAGGAGACGGTCGCGCTCAGCGCGCCGCGCGCCGCGAGCCGATGGGGCGCCGAGCTCGCGAAGCGGTACGCGAAGGCGAGCTGGATCGAGTGCACGACATGCGTGAAGAGCGGATCGCCCGTCCGCACCGCTCCGTCGGGGTAGGTGGGGCCGGCCGGGGGATTCGCGCTGTAGCTGAGCCGGCCGGTCTGCCGGTAGGGGACGTGCACGGCGGTGTCCGGAAGGCGTGCGGAGGCCGTGCCAGGCGTCACGGACCTGATGGTAATGAACCTCGGACAGATAGTCCGGCGTATTGAGG
>JASLHP010000292.1 GCA_030149625.1 Solirubrobacteraceae bacterium | reverse complement strand
GGAGATCCCGCGCGCTTCAGAGCAGCGCCGCCGCTAGGCTGAGGCCCCATGAGCGACACAGCGGACGACGCCGCACCCCCCTATCACCTGTTCCTCGCCGCGACTGGCACCTCGCGCGCGTCGAGGAACAGGTGATAGGGGGGTGCGGCGTCGTCCGCTGTGTCGCTCATGGGGCCTCAGCCTAGCGGCGGCGCTGCTCTGAAGCGCGCGGGATCTCCGGCGCGCCGGCGCTCACTCGGCCGCGACGGGCTCGCGGCCCTGCTCGCGCTCGCGCATCCCGCGTGCCATGCGTCCACCGGCGGCGCTAAGCAGCATGCCGGCGATCGCGGTGATGACGGCGAGCAGCGGTGGGAAGCCGCCAAGCGAGACCTTCGCGTGCGTGCCCGCGATCAGGTGCGCGAGCAACAGCCCGACGCCGTAGACGAAGCCCGCGACGAGCCCGCGGTCGGCGCCGCCCCAGCCATCGAGGTGCTCGAAGCCCGCGGCGACGCTGGCGATCGCGACGAACGCGGCGTAGCCCCAGTAGGCGCCGCTGGAGACGCCGACGAGCACTCCCGCGATCGCACCCGCGATCGCGGGAATGATGCCGGCCGCCACGATCTGCGTGTGTCGCGGCCGGTCGCGGAACAGCGTTGGTTGATACATGCGTCTCCTCCCCGAAGGTGCCGTCAAACCCTATCGCGTCCTCCTAACCTGCGTTCCACGTGTCCAGCCATGCTTCGTCCTTCCGTCTGTCGGTTCTCGACCAGTCGCCGATCTCCCAAGGGTCCTCGGGCGCGCAGGCGCTCGCGAACACGCTCGAGCTCGCGCGCCTGACCGACCGTCTCGGCTATCACCGCTACTGGGTGGCCGAGCACCACGGCGGCCCGATGCTCGCCGGGCCGAGCCCGGAGGCGCTGATCGGGCCGATCGCCGCTGTCACAGAGCGCATCCGCGTGGGCAGTGGCGGCGTGATGCTGCCCCACTACAGCCCGCTGAAGGTCGCCGAGACGTTCAGCGTGCTCGCGGGCCTGTTCCCCGACCGCATCGACCTCGCGCTGGGGCGCGCCGCGGGCACCGACCCGATCACGACTTACGCGCTGCAGCGCGACCGCCGCCAGGCCGCGCCCGACGACTTCCCGGAGCAGCTGGCGGAGTTGCTCGGCTATCTGTATGACCGGCTGCCGGCCGGCCATCCGTTCGCGCGCTTGGCCAAGACGCTGCCGGGACGCCCGCGGATCCCCGAGCCATGGCTGCTCGGCTCCTCACAGCAGAGCGCGCTGTGGGCCGCCGAGCTGGGCCTGCCGTATGCGTTTGCCGACTTCATCAACCCCAAGGGCGCGGAGATCGCGGCGCTCTACCGGGAGCGCTTTGCGGAGCACGAACACGCGGATGCGCGGGCGCGCACGGCCGTGGGTGTGTGGGTCGTGTGCGCGGACACCGACCAAGAGGCGCAGCGGCTCGCGTCGAGCGCGCGCATGACGTTCACGCTGCTGCGCCGCGGTCAGCTGATCGCGGTGCCGCCGCCCGAGCAGGCGCTGCGCTTCATCGAGACCGAGGATCGTGCCGATGGCGAGGAGCGGCAGAGCTCGCAGCGCAGGGCCGTGGTCGGATCGCCGTGCACCGTGCGCCGGCAGCTCGAGGCCCTCGTCGCGAGCTACCGCGCCGAAGAGGCGATCGTGGTGTGCATCACCTACGACCACGAGGCGCGCAAGCGCTCGTATGAGCTCCTCGCCGAGGCGTTCGCGCTATGAGCGTTCGCGGTCAGTGTCCGTGGCCGACGCGCAGCCGCAGCACCGCGGCGCTCGTCGGAGACGAGCTGCCGCCGAGCGGCTCGCTCGTGACCATGACTTCGCGCACGCCTCGCACGCCCCCGGGGACCGCGATCGCGCCGTTCCCCCTGCTCGTGACGGTGAACAGCGCGTCCGTAGGGCGCGGCGGGACGCCGCCGCCGCGGATCAGCCACAGCTCGTAGACCTCGCCGATCGGCGGCTCGGGCATGTGCGAGACGACGAGTTCGGCGCGCCGTGCGCTCACCAGCAGCGATGCGAGCGGGGCGCGGGACGGGCGCGCCCCCTGCACGGCGCCCGGGGGGCTGGGGGACAGCAGGCCCTGACCGACTGCGATCGCGGCTGTCGCCGTGGCCAGCGCCGCGACGGCGACCGCTGAGGCGATCAGCCGGTGCCGCTGGCGTGTCAGCGTGTCGTCATGGGGCGGCGCTTCGCTGCGCACGGTGCGCAGCACGCGCCGGCGAAGCCCCTCGGAGGGCGACGCGGCGGACTCGTCCGCCTTGAGCGAGCGACCCGCACGGAAGCGACCCGCACGGAAGCGAAGCACGCGGGAGCGAAGCACGCGGGACATCGGAGCAGTTAACGGGCGGGACGCCCCCGCGGATCACAACATCCTCGCGCTGAGGATCGACGGCAGCGGCGAAGCGATGGGGATGTTCGCGAGCTTGCTGATCCGGATCGACGCTTGCCCCGTAGTGACACAAAACGATGGTCGTGGCAGCTGGAACGCTGCGGCTCACCTTGACCCCGAGATGGGAGAATCATGATCAATGAGATAAACCTCGCCGACATCGACGTCGACGGCGCCATTGGCGAAGCCGCGGACGCCGTGTCTGGTGACACACGCCTCGGCTTCCTGAAGAAGGCCGGCGTCGCGGGCGGCGCGCTGGTGGGTAGCGGCACGCTGCTCTCGGCGCTCGCCCCGCAGGCGCTGGCGAGCACGTCGCACGGTCGCCCGCCGGCGTCATTCGGCAAGGGTGACATCGGCATCCTCAACTACGCCCTCACGCTCGAGTATCTGGAGGCGGCGTTCTACAACGAAGTGACAGCGGCAAACTTGGCGTTGAGCCCCCAGGCCGCGGCCTTCCTAAAGGTCGTGACGAAGGACGAGAACGCGCACGTGGAATTCCTCAAAAAGGCGCTCGGCGCCAAGGCCGCAAAGAAGCCCGAATTCGCGTTCGGCGAAGCCACCAAAACCGTCGAAAAGTTCATGGCGACGTCATTCGTGCTGGAGAACACGGGCGTTCACGCATACCTGGGCCAGGTCTTGAACATCAAGTCCGCCGCCTACGTCAAGGCGGCTGGCTCGATTCTCA
>JASLHP010000266.1 GCA_030149625.1 Solirubrobacteraceae bacterium | reverse complement strand
AGTCGAACCACAGCTCGCGCAGCATCGGCTCCGCCAGGGAATCCGCGCGGCCCGTCCTGGCCCAGTCGGCCGCGGCGCGAACCACGGCGACGCCCTCGAGGCACTCCGGTTCGCTGGGAGCATGCCTGCCCGTAGCAAGCTTGCGCTCGAGTGCCGGCGCTGCAACCAGATAAGCGGCCAGGCCATGCCGCTCGACGGATCCCATGACCTCGGCCGCCAGCTTCGGACGCAGCGACCCGAGCTCGCTGCCGCTGGTGGGGTACATGCGGATCTCGCGAGCGTGTTCGAGCACCGCATCGGCCGCGGTGATCAGGCTGATCGCACTGGCGGCGCGGATTGCGTTGCTTCCCTTGCCACCGTAGGTTGCCGCGACGATCCTTTCAGGACCGCTTTCATGCCACTCGCGAAGCATCTGGTACGTGACGCGCTGCTCGAGAAACGGCTCGAGATCGTCCAGCCACAGAACCGAGCGATCGGCCTCGATCGGAGGTGAGGTTCCCGGAGTCAGCAGCGATCCAAGGGCTTGCCCGTCACTGGGCGCCACAAAAGCGAGGCCCTCGTTGCCAGCTTCTCGAGAGCAGTCCCGGAGCGCCTCGAAGAGCGACCTGGACTTCCCCGCCTTCGACGGTCCAACGACGACGACGATCCACGGCCCGTCGCCGCGCATAGCTGCCCGAACCGAGGCCCGCAGCTCGTCGTCGACGTCGCGGCGCAGATATGCAGGTATCTCATCTCCCGGGAGGATCGTCTGTGTGGCTCGATCGATTCCGACATCCGTCGGCTTCACGGCATCGGTCGCGGCGACCTCGACGCGAGTGAGTCGTCGTAGCTCTTTCTGTTCGCGCTCGGCTTCCAATCGAGCTCGAGTGCCGGTGATCCTGTAGCGAGCGAGCGATCCCACCACGACCAAGATCGCGGCACCCAGGCCCAGCCATGTGAGGCTCAGTGACGCTGCCAGTGCGCCGATCGCAGCGGCAGCCGCGAGCGCGGCGGTCAGCTGCGTCTCGCGCCGCGTCCACGCGCCTAGCGTCACCGACCGCATGCGCGATAACTCTAGGGGTCCGCGCGTCGGAAACAGTCAGACTGGTGCAGGCTCGGTCCGATGGCGCACCGGTCACGACTCCGGGTGCCGCCGCGCCGAGCCGGTATCCCTCAGAACACCGGCGTCTCGGCGTAGTCGCCGAACACCTGCTGCAGCGACTCGATGATCTCGCCCTCCGAGGCGTGGGCGCGTGCGCAGTCGAGCAGCGGCTCCATCAAATTGCGGTCCTCGTGCTCGGCGTGCTCGCGCAGCGCGGCGAGCGTGCGCTCGACGGCGGCGCCGTCGCGGCGCGCACGCGCGGCGTTCAGGCGTCCGAGCTGCTTGCGCTCGAGCGCCGGGTCGACGCGCAGCGTTGGGATCGGCTGCTCGTCGGCGGCCACGTAGCTGTTGACACCGACGACGATCCGTTCCCTGGCGTCGATCTGCTGTTGCAGCGCGAACGCGGCGTCGGCGATCTCGCGTTGCGGATAGTTGAGCTTGACCGCGTCGACCATCCCCCCCAGCTCGTCGATCTTCGCGAAGTACTCATACGCGCGCCGCTCCATCTGGTCCGTGAGCGCCTCCACGAAATAGGAGCCGCCGAGCGGGTCGACGGTGTTCGTGACACCCGTCTCGTGCGCGAGCATCTGCTGCGTGCGCAGCGCGATCGTCACCGCCTCCTCGGTGGGCAGCGCGAGCGCCTCGTCGTAGGAGTTCGTGTGCAGCGACTGCGTGCCGCCGAGCACCGCCGCGAGCGCCTCGACGGCCGTGCGCACGATGTTGTTCAGCGGCTGCTGAGCCGTCAGGCTGACGCCGGCGGTCTGCGCGTGGAAGCGCATCTGCCACGAGCGCGGGTTCTTCGCGCCGAACGTCTCGCGCAGCTCGCGCGCCCAGATGCGCCGCGCCGCGCGGTACTTGGCGATCTCCTCGAAGAAGTCGATCTGCGCGTTGAAGAAGAACGACAGTCGCGGCGCGAACTCGTCTACGTCGAGGCCGCGCGCGACCGCCTGTTCGACGTACGTGAGCCCGTCCTTGAGCGTGAACGCGAGCTCCTGCTGCGCGGTCGCGCCAGCCTCGCGGATGTGGTAGCCGGAGATCGAGATCGGGTGCCAGCGCGGCATGCGGCGCGTGCACCACTCGATCATGTCCCCGCACAGGCGCATCGCCGGATCGATCGGGAAGCACCACTCCTTCTGCGCGATGTACTCCTTGAGGATGTCCGCCTGGATCGTGCCCGACAGGCGATCAGCGGCGACAGGGCCAACGATCGTCGCCTCACCATCGGGGGTCTCGCCCGACTCCGCGGCGGCGACGTAGAACGCGAGCATGATCGCCGCGGGCGCGTTGATCGTCATCGAGACGGACACCGCGCCCAGGTCGATGCCGCCGAACAGCGTCTGCATGTCATCGAGCGTGTCCACCGCGACGCCCTCGCGGCCGACCTCGCCGAGCGCGCGCGCGTGGTCGGAGTCGTGGCCCATCAGCGACGGCATGTCGAACGCCGTGGACAGGCCCGTCTGGCCGTGCTCGAGCAGGTAGTGGAAGCGCTCGTTCGTCTCCTCGCTCGTGCCGAAGCCCGCGAACTGGCGCATCGTCCACAGCCGCCCGCGGTACATCGTCGGATGGATGCCGCGAGTGAACGGATACTCGCCGGGAAGGCCGATCGGATCCTCTGGGCCGCCGGCTCCGGCGTCCGGAGCGAGGTCGGCCGCGGTGTACAGCTCGCGCACCGGCTCGTCGGAGAGCGTGCGAAAGCCCTCGGCATTCCCCGCGCGATTCGGCTCGTCCCCCGGCGTCTGCCCCCCGCCGGGCGGCTTCGTGCTGATTGCCATTACGACTCCGAATGCTACCCGCCGCGCTAGCCTCGGCCTCAGTGATGTCCGGCGCTGGTCGTCCGATCGTGAGCGAGCTCGGCCGTGTGGTCGGCGCCGAGCACGTGCTCGAAGCTCCCGCGAGCTCGACCTACAACCGCGACAGCTCCAATCGCCGTGGCATCGACGGGCGCGCCGATGCCGTGGTGCTGCCGGGCAGCGCCGAGGAGGTCGCGGCGGTCGTGGCGTGGTGCTACGAGCACGACGTAGCGGTCGTGCCGCGTGGCGGCGGCACGGGGCTGACGGGCGGTGCGGTGGCAGTACACGGCGGCGTCGTGTGCTCGCTCGAGCGCCTGCGCCGCGTACGCGAGCTCGAGCCGGCGCTCTGGCGAATGCTCCCCGAGGCCGGCGTCAGCACGCACGACGTGCAGCGGCTCGCACGAGAGAACGGGCTGATGTTCGCCCCCGATCCCGGCGCCGCCGAGCAATCGCAGATCGGCGGCAACGTCGCCACCAACGCCGGCGGCCCGCACGCGCTCAAGTACGGCGTCACCGGTGCGCATGTAGCCGGCCTCGAGCTGGCGCTCGCGCCCGGCGAGCTCGTGCGCGTCGGCGGCTGGGCCTCCAAGGACGTCGCAGGCTATGACATCAAGAGCCTGCTCGTCGGCTCCGAGGGCACGCTCGGCGTGATCACCGCCGTGCGCTTGCGCCTGCTGCCGGCGCCCGAGGCCGCGATCCCGCTCGTCGCGTTCCTGCCCACGCGCGCCGACGGCTGCGCCGCGATCTGCTCCGTGCTCGCCGCCGGGCTGCGCCCGTCGGTACTCGACTTCATGGACGGTGAGACGCTGCGCATCCTCGCCGGCGCGTATCGCGGCGCGGGCGCGCAAGTCGGCGCGGGCGGCGGCGGCGATGGCGCCCGGGCGGGCGAGCTTGCGGTGCCGGCCGACTCCGCCTTCGCGCTCATCTGCGAGCTCGACGGCTCGCGCGAGGACGTGCGCGCGCAGCGCGAGGAGCTGCTCGAGCTGCTTGGCGACGGCGCGCTCGCGGTGCACGAGCCGGCCGACGCGCACGCGCTGTGGCGCTGGCGCGACGGCGCCAACCCGGCGGTCACCGCGGCCCGCGGCGCGAAGGTCAGCGAGGACGTCGTGTTTCCCCTAGAGCGCCTGCGGGAGGGCCTCGAGCGCTTCGAGCGGATTGCCACCGCGCACGCGCTGCGCTCGTGTGCGTGGGGGCACGGTGGCAACGGCAACGTGCACGCCACCGTGCTCGTCGATCCCGCTAGCGACGCTGAGCTCGACGCCGCCGAGGCCGTCGGCGAGGAGCTGTTCGCGACCGTCGTCGAGCTAGGAGGATCCGTCGCAGGCGAGCACGGCGTAGGGTGGCTCAAGCGCGGGCGCCTGGAGTCCCAATGGGACCCTCGGGCGCTGGAGTTGCACGAGCAGATCAAGCGCGCGTTCGACCCCAAGGGCCTGCTCAACCCAGGCAAGAAGCTGGCGCGGTACCCTGCGCGGTCGCTGAGCACATCTATTTGAAAGGAACCCCAACATGAACAAGTCACAACTGATCGACGCGATCGCCGCTGACAGCGGTCTCACAAAGGCCGATTCCTCGCGCGCGGTCGAGTCGCTGCTCGAGACCGTCACCAAGACGCTCAAGAAAGGCGACGAGGTCAGCATCACCGGCTTCGGCAAGTTCTCCGTCGTCAAACGCGCCGCCCGCCAAGGCGTCAACCCTCGCACCGGCGAGCGCGTCAAAATCAAAGCGTCCAAGGCTCCCAAGTTCTCCGCTGGCGCCGCGCTCAAGCAGGCCGTGAGCCCCAAGAAAAAGTAACGCAGCGCGAAAATGGCGCTCGTCAGCGAGCTGGAGCTCCCCGCGTTCGACTACACCGATCCGTCGCTGCGCGGGGACAGCTTCCACGTCGCGATGAGCGAGCTGCGGGCGGGGGGTTGGCTCGCGCAGGGGCCGTTCGGGTACGTCGTGCTCGACCGCGAGTCCGCGGAGTTCTTCCTGCGCACCCGCGCGGCAACGTTCCCA
>JASLHP010000253.1 GCA_030149625.1 Solirubrobacteraceae bacterium | reverse complement strand
CTCCTCGAGCACTCGCGCCTCGGCCTTGCCCGAGTAGTCGAGGGAGGCGTCGGGAAGCGCGACATACGACACCGACTGGGCGTCCAGCCATGCCCGGTAGCGCGCACTGGTGAGCTGCTCCGAGCCGTAGAAGAGACCGTTGCGGTAGCGGTCGAGCTGGCGCTCCCAGCCGCGCGCGATCATCGCCGCGGGTGCGACGTAGCGCGCCTCCCAGTGATCGACGGTCGGGACGACCTCGATGCGCACCGGCCGCGCGCCGTAGCCGACGCCGAGCGCTCGCAGCTCGGCGAGCAGGGGTGCGTAGTAGGACTCCTCGACGCCCGGGTTGCCGACGGTCGAGACGTAGTCGGTGAGCGGGGCGTTGACCTGCCAGTAGGCCAGCGGCGCGACGAGGACCAGGGCCGCGATGTGCCGCCAGCGCGGCGTTGCATCGAGCAGCCCGCACAGGGCAAGCGGGCCGGCGGCGAGCGCGCCCAGGCGGTCGACGTTCCCACCCACCGCGCTCGGCACGACATACGCGCCGAGCAGCGCGAGCGCGTAGAGCAGGGCGCCGATCCGCAGCACGCGCTGCTCCGGCGGCAGCGCGATGCCGATGATCGCGACGGCGGCGAACGCGGGCCAGAAGGCGGAGGCGACGAACGGCTGTGTGCCCCCTTCGGGGAACGCGACGCTCAGCACGACGATCGGCACCAGACCGCACGCGGCGAGCGCCGCGCAGGGAAGACGCCGGGCGGGGACGGCCAGCCCCCAGGTGACCGCGGCGAGCGCGAGGAAGGCGCCGGCGACGGGGCTCGCGACCGCCGTGACGATCCCCATCCCGAGCGCGGCGCCCCATCGTCCACGCTGGGCGAGCACGACCGAGCCGAGACCGAGCGCGAGCCCGAGGTCGAACGGCACGCGGCTCGAGAGCAGGGCGACGCCCGCCCCGAAGGCGAAGAAGAACGCTCCGGCGCGCGCCGCGCGAGGCGGGAACCGCCCTGCGGTGGCGAGCTCGAACAGCGCGCTCGCCGCGACCATCGAGATCGCCGCGAGCAGCGCCGGTCCGAGCAGGGCGCCGAGTGCCGGGGCGAGCAGCGAGTAGGCGGGCAGGTGGTGCCCGCCGTACCAGCTGTTGTCCCAGAGCGTGAAGCCGAAGCTGGAGAAGAGGTGGCTGCGGTAGCTGGCCGCCGCGAGGTCTGGGCTCTGCGGCGCGAGGATCAGGTAGACGATCGCGAGCAGCGCCGCGAGCGTCCACGCCGGCGGCCGTCGCAGCCACGCTGTCAGCCCGGCCGCCGGGCTCGCGTGCGCGCCCTGCGCGTGCGCGCTCACCTCACCCTTCGCTCAGGAAGGCGGCGATGCGATCGACCATGTCGGGGCGGTCGAACCAGCCCCAGTGCCCTGCATCCGGGTACTCGGCCAGCTCGGCCTGGGGCAGCGCCGCCGCGTAGTCGCGCCCGAAGTGCGCCGGGATGTAGGGGTCGGCGGTGCCCCAGACGACGAGCGCCGGGACGTCCAGCTCGCCGAGGCGCGCGCCGGCCGCCTCGAGCTTCGCCGGTGGGGAGCTCCGGTACAGGCGCAGGATCGCGCGCTGGGTGCCCTGGTCGAAGTGTTCCCACGTGCCGGCGATCCACTCCTCCGGCAGCGGGCCCGGAGTGACGTTCGACTCGCGCGTGAGCTGACGCATCGTGAACCTGAAGGTCATCCCCATCGAGAACTCGCCGAGCAGCGGCGTGCGCCAGATGCGTGCGGTGCGGTGCCAGCGGTAGCCGGGCAGGAACGGCACGGAGTTGACGATCACCAGGCGCGCGATGCGCTCGGGCATGCGCTGCGCCGTCAGCAGGCCGACGGCGCCCCAGTCGTGCACCACGAGGCTGACGCGGTCGAGCCCGCGGTCGTCGAGAAAGCGCTCGAGGAAGCGGTCGTACTCCTCCATCGAGTAGTCGAGATAACCGGGCTTGCCCGAGCGCCCGAAGCCGGGCAGGTCCGGAGCGATCCCCCCTGTGCGTTCCAAGAAGGAGACCCAGTCGTCGGAGCTGCTCGGCACGCCGTGCACGTAGAGCGGCGTTGGGCCGTCCCCGGGCACCGGCGCGCTGCGCCAGAACACCGGGATCGGGCCGCCGAGCGTCGACGGGATCGCGATCTCGTCCTGGTGCTCTGAGACCTCGGCCACGCGGCAAAAATACCCCCCATCACTCCAGGCAGGCAGCCAGTACGGTGCTCGGCGTGACGCCCGCAGCCACGAGCCGCGCTCGCCGCGCCGCCTGGCGTGCCCCTGCTCCTGCCCGCGTGCGCAGGGTCCGCGACCGCCTGCGGGTCCTCTACGGCACCCCGCTGATGGCCCCGCACGGGCACCCGATCGCCGAGCTCATCCTCACCGTGCTCTCGCAGTCGACCAACGACCGCAACCGCGACGTCGCCTACCTGCGACTGCGCGAGCGCCTGCCGACCTGGGAGCAGGTTCGAGACGCGCCCGTGGCCGAGGTCGAGGAGGCGATCCGCCCCGGCGGGATCTCCAAAGTCAAGTCGGGGCGGATCCAGGCGATCCTTCGCGCGATCGCCGACGACCCGAGAGACCCGGGTCACGAGCTGTCGCTGGACTGGCTGCCGCGAGCGCCCCTGGACGAGGCGCGCGAGTACCTCGTCGCGCTGCCCGGCGTCGGGCGCAAGACGGCCGCGTGCGTGCTGCTGTTCGCATACGGCCTGCACGACGTCCCGGTGGACACCCACGTCTCGCGGGTGGGCGGCCGCCTGGGGCTGCTGCGCGAGGGCGCGCCGTTCGAGGAGCTGCACGACCAGATGCTCGCGCTCACCCCGCGCGGTGAAGAGCTGGAGCTGCACGTGAACCTGTTGCGGCACGGCCGGCGCACCTGCCACGCGCGCCGGCCCGCGTGCGTGGAATGCGCGCTCGCGCGCATGTGCCCGAGCCGGCACCTGTTCCCCTGACGCCCTCCGCTCAGCCGCGCGCGTGCGGCAGCACGGCGAAGTAGATCACCGCGTAGTGCAACGCGGCCGCGGCCAGCACGAAGGCGTGAAAGACCTCGTGGTAGCCGAACGTGCGCGGCCACGGGTTCGGGCGTTCCGCGGCGTAGACGACGGCGCCCGCCGTGTAGAGGAGCCCGCCCGCGGCGAGCCCGGCGACGCCGAGCCAGCCGACGGCGGCGGGCAGCTCGCCGAACACGGCCGCCGAGACCCAGCCGAGCGCGATGTACACGAGCGCGAACAGCCACTTCGGCGCGTCGATCCACAGCAGCTTGAAGATCACCCCGCCGAGCGCTCCCGCCCACACGACGATCAGCACCGTCCGGGCGAGCGAGCCGTGCAGCGCGAGCAGGCAGACCGGCGTGTAGGTGCCCGCGATCAGCACGAAGATCATCGAGTGATCGAGCCGGCGCATCCAGCGCCGCGCGCGCGGGCGCCAGGTGACTCGGTGATACAGCGCGCTTGTGCCCAACAGCGCCGTGACCGCGACGGCGTAGACCGAGGCCGCGAGCCTCGCGCGCGCATCGGAGGCGGCTGCGATCAGTGCGACGCCGGTCGCGATCGAGACGAAGAAGGCGTACTCGTGCGAGACGCCCCGCAGGCGCGGCTTGACCTTCCTGGCGGCGATCTCCTGAACTCCGGCCGTGGTCATCGCAGGAAAGCTACCCCGCTACGCACCGGCAGGCGCCGACGGGAGTACGGAACAGGGTCATCCCCTCCAAAAAAAAGATCAGACGGACACGGTGCGCTCGGTGCGCTCCGCCAGCTTTGCGCTCGCCTTCTCCGGCGACACCTTCACCACGTCCCACGCCAGACCCACTCGCTCCATGCCGAGGATCAGCCAGCCCGACGGGTCCAGCTCGTACCAGCGCAGGCCGTGGAACGCCGACTGCGGGAACGCGTGGTGGTTGTGGTGCCAGGCCTCGCCGAGCGACGGCAGCGCGAGCCAGAACACGTTCGTCGAGTAGTCGTCGGTGTCGAAACGCCGCTTGCCGAAGAAGTGGCAGATCGAGTTGATGCTCCACGTCACGTGGTGCACGAGGAAGATCCGCACGAGCCCCGCCCACAGCAGCGCCGACAGGCCGCCCGCGACGAGCGAGCCACCGCTGAGCACGAGCCCCGCCACGAACGGCACGAGCAGGCTCCCCAGCGCGATCAGCGGGAAGCCGCGGTTGATGCGGCGCATCGTCGGATCCTTGACGAGATCCGGTGCGAACCGTTTCGAGGAGGCCTGGCCGTGGGTCTCGAACAGCCATCCCACGTGCGCGTGCCAGAGCCCGGTCGCCATCCCCCGCAGCCCCGCGCCCGCACCGGCGTGGGGGCTGTGCGGGTCGCCCTCTTCGTCGGTGAACGTGTGGTGCTTGCGGTGGTCGGCCACCCAGTCGATCACGCCGCCCTGCACCGAGAGCGAGCCCATGATCGCGAGCGCGTACCGCATCCATGCCCGGGTCTGGAACGCGCGGTGGGTGAGCAGGCGGTGGTAGCCGACGGTCACGCCGACCGCGCTGAGCGCGTACATGACCGCGAAGATCGCCAGATCGCGCCATCCGAGGAACTGGTGCCACAGCAGCATGGCCGCGACGACGACGGCCACGAACGGGACCACCACCGCCGCGATGTTGGCGTTTCGCTCCAGACGTGTCACGTTCGCTGCCCTCCTTTGACGAGGCTCGACGGGAACCCAGCGAGCGCCGCGAGCACGAGTGCCGACCGCGGTTCGTATCCGGCGGTCCACAACCCGCCGTGCGCGGCCCCCTCGCTGAACAGCTCCTCCGGGGCGCGCTCGCGAGACGGGCCGGTGTTGAGATCGTGGACCAGCAGCGCGGCCATCAGGACCCGTGTCGTCGCCGGCTCGAAGATCTCGATGCCGAACAGTCCGGCACCCGCATAGGCGGCGGCGAGCACGCGGTTCTTCGTGACCGAGCGCGTCCACGTCGCGGGCGCGACGTTGAACGAGACGGGCCGGCCGTCGGCCGCGGCGCTGATGCCGCGCCAGCGCTGCAGGCGCTTGGCGACCGCGTAGTTCGGGCCCTGCTGCTCGATCAGCGCGTCGGCGACGGGCACCGGCTCGGTGTACGCGGGGCGGTAAAGGCGTCCGCCGGAGACGAGCTTCAGCGGCGCCTGCGCGAGCTTGCGGGCGCGCCGTGAGTCGTAGGCGGCGCGCGCCCGTTCGGCGGTCGCCGCCGGGACGATGTAAGCGTCGGTCGGCGTCGCGAGATACGCGATCGCAGTCGAGGGGTCGGCGTCGGCGATCCGCGTCGCCAGGGCGTCGAACGCGCCGCTGAGCAACACGTGCGCGCCGCCATCTGCATACGCGTACATGCCGAGCACGGAGCTGCCGTCGCCCTGCGCCAGGCTCTCGGCCAGCCAGCTGTGCAACGCGGGCAGGTCGGCGACGATGTCGGCGCCGGCGCTGCCGTCTTCGGCCATCGGCATACGCACGCGTCCGGCGCCGGCACGCGCCGTCTCCTGCACGCGCGACCACACCGAGCTGTCGGGCAGGTCGATCGCGAGGAGGTCGGCGCCCCACGTACAGAGCGGTCCGAACGGACCCATCTCCGAGCCGGCTCCGATCACCGCGATCGTGCGGCCGGGAAGCGAGAGCCACTCGGGGTGCTCGACGACCATTCCGACCGCCGCCGCGAAGGACTCCTCGACGATCCCGTTGTCGACCCAGCGCTCGAGCTGCT
>JASLHP010000248.1 GCA_030149625.1 Solirubrobacteraceae bacterium | reverse complement strand
ATGCTGTGACTTTATGCCAGCAGTCGGGCGCCTCGGGCGTCTGCTCGCAACCGTCATAGACTCACCTCATGCGACGCCGGGTGACCTTCTCGCGCAACCTGACGCTGTCGCTGTCGCGCACGTGTCGCTGCTACTGCAAGTACTGCGCGTTCGCCACGCACCAGGCGCACCTGTACGCGCCCGAGGAGGTTCTGGAGATTCTCGACGGCGCCGCGAGGCGCAACGTCAAGGAGCTGCTAGTGCTGACCGGGGAGAAGCCCGAGGTCAACCCGCGGGTGGCGGCGCGGCTGCGTGAGCACGGCCACGAGGACTTCACCGCGTACGTCGTGTGGACGTGCGAGCGCGCGCTCGAGCGTGGCCTTTTGCCCCACACCAATCTGGGAGTGCTTGCGCGTGAGGATCTGGCCCGGCTGCGCGAGGTCACGGCCTCGCAGGGGCTGATGCTCGAGTCGATCTCCGAGCGGCTGATGGACACGGTGCACGCGGGCTCGCCGACGAAGCACCCGGCTTCGCGCCTGGAGACGATCCGCGCGGCCGGCGAGCTGCGGATCCCGTTCACGAGCGGCATCCTCGTGGGAATCGGCGAGAGCGAGCAGGAGCGCGTCGAATCGTTGGAAGCCCTCGCGGCGGCACACGCCGAGTACGGGCACATCCAAGAGGTGATCCTGCAGAACTTCGTGCCCCACCAGCGCTACTACGGCCAGGAGCCGGCGCAGATCGCCGACGCGGCCGCGCGCGAATACTGGCGCACGGGCGTCGGCGAGCGCGCCGACGGCGCCGCCTTGCGCCGGCCGCGACTGCCGCTGCCGGAGTGGGCCTGCGCGGTGAGCCTCGAGGACATGAAGCGGCTGATCGCCGAGACGCGGCGACTGATGCCCGAGATCGGCATCCAGGTGCCGCCGAACCTCGCCGACTGGTGGCCGGAGCTCGTGGCCGCGGGCGCCACCGACCTCGGCGGGCTGTCCGCCAACGGCGATCACATCTCCCCTGAGCACCCGTTCCCCTCGCCTCATCAGGTGCGCAAGGCGCTGCAGAAGGACGGCGTCGCGCTGACCGAGCGGCTGTGCGTGTACCCGCGCTACATCGATCCCGAGTGGGTCGCGCGGGGCGTGATGGACACGATCAAGGTCAAGTATTGGAGCTTCATCCCACGGCGGGGCTCCGGTCGCACGGACCCGGCCGCGAGTGGCGGCGCGCCGATTCGCCCCGAGCTCGTCGCCGGCGCGACCGCGCGCGCGCGCGACGGGCTGGCGCTGAGCGCGGAGCAGCTGACGGCGATGTTCGCGGAGACGCGCCCGGAGGCGATCGAGGACATGCGCCAGGCGGCGGATGAGCTGCGCGCGGAGCTCGTCGGCGAGATCGTCACGTTCGTCGTCAACCGCAACATCAACATCTCCAACGTCTGCACCGTCGGCTGCGCGTTCTGTGGCTTTGGTCAGGGCAAGCGCTCGCCCGACGCCTACGAGCACGACGAGGCGGAGTTCGTCGCGCGCATCCACGACGCGCTCGAGTTCGGCGCGACCGAGCTGTGCATCCAGTCGGGCATCCACCCCGACTGGGAGCTGGAGGACTACCTCGGGTGGCTGCGGCTGGCGAAGGCCACCGCCGCGAGCGCGGGCGCTGACCTGCACCTGCACGCCTACAGCCCGATGGAGATCGCGCACATGTGCGACATCTCGAAGCTGGCACCGTCCGAGGTGTTCGCGCGCCTGCGCGACGCGGGCCTCGGCTCGACGCCGGGCACCGCCGCCGAGGTGCTGCACGACGGCGTTCGCGAACGCATCTCGCCGAACAAGCTGCCCGTCGCGCGCTGGGTCGAGATCGTCGAGGCCTCGCATCTCGCCGGCCTGCGCTCGACCGCGACCGTGATGTTCGGCCACATCGAGGAGCCGTGGGAGCTCGCCGAGCACATGCGCGTGATTCGCGAGCTACAGGAGCGCACGGGCGGCATCACCGAGTTCGTGCCGCTGTCGTTCATCCCGTTCCAGACGCTGCTCGGGCGCACGCATGGGGTGGAGGAGATCTCCCGCGCGGAGAACCTCAAGCACACGGCCGTATTCCGCCTGGCGCTCGGGCGCACCGTGGCGAGCCTGCAGGCGAGCTGGGTGAAGATGGGCCTCGACGCCGCCACCGAGTCGCTGCGCTGGGGCGTCAACGACCTCGGCGGCACGCTCATGGAGGAGTCGATCAGCCGGCTCGCGGGCAGCTATCACGGTACGCGCTTGGAGCCTCGGCAGCTGATTGCGGCCGCGCACGACGCGGGGCGCCCGGCGGCTGAGCGTACGACCCTGTATGGGATCAGACGAGAGTTCCCGGTGCCGTCGCCGCCGGCGCCGGGTGAGCTGCCGGTGGCGGCGTAGCGCGCCTCTCGGCCTTCGCTTCATAGAGAGCGACGTCGGCGGCGCGTACGAGCTCGACCGGGGTGGACTGGATCGCGGCGGCGATGCCGATGCTGAAGGGCACGCCCTCGGGCAGTCCGATGTCGCTGAGATCCAGCGACTGCGCGCACTCGCGCAGTCG
>JASLHP010000244.1 GCA_030149625.1 Solirubrobacteraceae bacterium | reverse complement strand
CGTCCTCGCGGAAGTACAGCGCGACGCGGCCGGAGCGCGCGAGCGGGCCGGCGCCGACCCACACGAGCTCGCCGCTCGCGCAGAGGCTGTCGAGCCATGACTGCGAGTAGGCGCCGACGCGCCGCGGCAGCACGTCGCGCTCCCAGCTCTCGACGGGCAGCGCGAGGCCCTGGAGCGGCACGATCGCTTCGCGCAGCCGCTCGACGCCGGCGCCCGCGCGCGCGTGCCTGTCGACGCCCTGCCAGGCGGGCAGGAAGGCCGCGAGGCGCCGCTGCTCGGCGGGCTCGATCTCCTTGCGCAGCGCCGCGAGCGACGCGCGCCGCAGGCGCCGCAGGACCTCGACGTCGCACCACTCGCGCTCGGTTGTCGAGTAGGCGGGGCCGGCTCCGTCCGGCCCCGATAGGGTGCCCCTGCCCGGCCTGAGCTCTCCGCGCACGAGCTCGCCGGCGCGCTCGAGCTCGCGCAGCACGGCGCTCGCGTCGAGGCGGTAGCGCGCGCGGAGCTCGTCGCTCGTGAACGGCCCGTGCGTGCGCGCGTAGCGGGCGACGAGCTCGCGCAGCGCGTCGGGCACGTCGGCGAGGAATGCGTCGGGCAGCCCGCCGGGTGGCATCGCGCCGAGCGCGTCGCGGTAGAGGCCGGCCTCGTCGGCGGCGAGGAACCGCTGCTCGCCGCCGACGCGCAGGCTGACGGCGCGGCGTTCGCGCTCGAGCGCGGCGAGCAGGGCGTCCGCGTCGATGCCGTCGAGCACGCGCTCGGCGACCTCCTCGCGGCTGAGGTCGCCGACGCGCCGCAGCACGTCGTGCAGGCCGTCGCGGCCGGTCGCGCGCGTCGGCTCGGAGCGGTGCTGCAGGTCGTCTTCGACGCGCCCGAGCGCGCCGGGGTCGAGCAGCTCGCGCAGCTCCTCCTGGCCGAGCAGCTCGCGCAAGAGCTCGCGGTCGAGCGACAGCGCGGCGGCGCGGCGCTCGGCGTTGGGCGTGTCGCCCTCGTACATGTACGTGGCGACGTAGTCGAACAGCAGCGAGGACGCGAACGGCGAGGCGACGGGCGTCTCGACCTCGACGAGCGCGATCTCGCGCGTGGACAGGCCGCGCAGCAGCTGCTGCAGGCCGGGCACGTCGAGCACGTCGGACAGGCACTCGCGGTAGGTCTCGAGCACGATCGGGAAGTCGGCGTAGCGCCGGGCGACCTCGAGCAGGCTCTGGGCCTTCAGGCGCTGCTGCCACAGCGGCGTGCGCCGGCCGGGGTAGGCGCGGGGGATCAGCAGCGCGCGCGCGGCGTTCTCGCGAAAGCGCGCGCCGAACAGCGCGGAGCCGCCGAGCTCGGCGGTGACGGCGTCGTGCGCCTCGTCGGGTTCGAGCAGCACGAGCTCGGCGATCGACTCGGGTCCGGCCCACGCCTGCCGCGCGTCGCCGTCCAGGTCCGGCAGATGCAGCACGATGCCGTCGTCGGAGGCGATCGCGTCGGCCTCCAGGCCAAAGCGCTCGCGCACGCGCGCGGACAGCGCGAGCGCCCACGCGGAGTGCACGCGACCGCCGTATGGGGACAGGATGCAAAGGCGCCAGTCGCCGATCTCGTCGCGGAAGCGCTCGAGCACGATCGTGCGCTCCGAGGGCAGCACGCCGGTGGCCGCCTGCTGCTCGCGCAGGTAGGCGAGCAGGTTGCGCGCGGCGCGCGCGTCGAGGTCGTAGTCGCGCTGGAGCGCCTCGGCGTCCTGCTCGACGGCCCAGCGCGCGAACGCGCCGATCGCCCTGCCGAGCTCGACGGGGCGCCCGACGGTGTCGCCCTTCCAGAACGGCACGGCGCCGGGGGCGCCGGGGGCGGGCGTGACGATCACGCGGTCGCGGCCGATCTCCTCGATGCGCCACGTGGAGGCGCCGAGCAGGAACGCCTGTCCGGCGCGCGCCTCGTAGACCATCTCCTCGTCGAGCTCGCCGACGCGGCGGCCGTCGGGCAGGACAACTGAGTAGAGGCCGCGGTCGGGGATCGTGCCGGCGTTGACGATCGCGAGCTGGCGCGAGCCCTTGCGCGCGCGGATCGTGCCGCCGACGCGGTCCCAGACGATGCGCGCGCGCAGCTCGCCGAACTCCTTCGACGGATAGCGCCCGTCGAGCATGTCGAGCGTGTGCTCGAGCAGCTCGCGCGAGAGGGTCGAGTAGGAGTGCGTGCCGGTGACCAGCGCGTAGAGCTCGTCGACCGAGACCGCGGCGTCGTCGGGCGCGCCGTCTGCCGCTTCGTCCGCGCCCGCGTCCTGTCCCCGGCCACGCCCTGCGCCCGCGCGCCGCGAGCCGCCGGCCTCGGCGCTGACGGCGATCGCGACGATCTGCTGGGCGAGCACGTCGAGCGCGTTGCGCGGCACGACGGTGGGCTCGATCAGGCCTTCGTGCATGCGCCGCGCGACGACGGCGCACTCGAGCAGGTCGCCGCGGAACTTGGGGAAGATGCGCCCGCGGCTGACCTGGCCGACGCCGTGCCCGGCGCGCCCGATCCGCTGCAGCCCGCGCGCGACGGACTTGGGCGACTCGATCTGCAGCACGAGGTCAACGGCGCCCATGTCGATGCCGAGCTCGAGCGAGCTGGTCGCGACGAGGCAGGGAAGCCGGCCGGCCTTCAGCAGCTCCTCGACCTTCGTGCGCTCCTCGCGCGCGAGTGAGCCGTGGTGGGCGCGCGCGATCTCCGCGGGCTCCGGCTTCGCTCCCGCGCCGTCGCGGCGCTCGCCTCCGGGCTCGTGTGCGTCCGTCTGCTGCTGCGCGGCGAGCTCGTTGAGGCGCAGCGCGACGCGCTCGGCGGAGCGGCGGTTGTTGACGAACACGATCGTGGAGGTGTGCTCGCGCACGAGCCGGAGCAGCTCGGGGTAGATGGCCGGCCAGATCGAGCCGCGCGTGGACTCGCCGCCGGCCACCGGCTCGAGCGGCGAAGGCGCCAGCGGGTCGAGTGCCGGGTCGACCGAGCCGCCGGGTTCCGCCATCGACTCGACGGGCACCTCGATGCGCAGGTCGAGCTGCTTCTTGACGCCGGCGTCGACGATCGTGACCTGGCGGTGGGGGCCGACGAGGAAGCGCCCGATCTCCTCGAGCGGGTTCTGCGTGGCGCTGAGGCCGATGCGCTGGATCTCGCGGGGCGCGCCGGCGGCGCCGTCGGCTTCGAGCCGGTGAGAGCGGACGTGCGCTTCGAGGCGCTCGAGCGTGAGCGCGAGGTGCGAGCCGCGCTTGGAGTGAGCGACGGCGTGGATCTCGTCGACGATCGCCGCCTCGACGCCGCTGAGCATCTCGCGCGCGTTCGAGGTGAGCATCAGGTACAGCGACTCGGGGGTCGTGACGAGGATGTCCGGCGGGTTGCGGACCATCGCGGCGCGCTCGCGCTGGGGCGTGTCGCCGGTGCGGATGCCGACGCTCACGTCCTCGGCGCCGATGCCGCGCAGGGGCGCGCGCAGGTTGCGCTCGATGTCGTAGGCGAGCGCCTTGAGCGGGCTGACGTACACGACGCGCGTCCCGCGAGCAGCGGCGGCGCGCTCGCCGCTCAGCCGGTCGAGCGCCCACAGGAACGCGGCGAGCGTCTTGCCCGAGCCGGTCGGCGCCGAGACGAGCACGTGCTCGCCGGCGGCGATCGCCGGCCACGCCTGCGCCTGGGCGGCGGTGGGCGCGGCGAAGGCCTGCTCGAACCACGCGCGCGTGCGTGGGCTGAAGCTGGACAGGGGCATGCTCGTTGAGGCTAGCGCGCGAGCATCGCGAGCTTCCGCGCGTTTCGCGGAGCACGACGTGGCGCCGTGGTCGCCTGTGCGGGGGCGGCGTGGTCTGGGCCTACGCGGCCGTCGGCAGTCCCACCACGGGCCGCCGGCGCCGCGTCGCGATCACCGTCGCGCCGCCGTCGGGCGCGAACGACACGGAGCTGCGCGCGGCGCCCTCCGAGCGCGACGCGGCGGGGCGCAGGTCGACCTCGCTGAGCACGGTCTGGATCACGCGCTTCATCTCGAGCTGTGCGAACACGACGGCGACGCAGCGGCGCACGCCGCCGCCGAACGGGATCCACGTGTAGGTGCCGGCGCCCTCGCCGAGGAAGCGCTCGGGCTGGAAGGCGCGTGGCTGCGGGTAGAGGTCGGCGCGGCGGTGCATCAGGTACACGCACGGGGCGACGATCGTGTCGGCGGGAATCGTGTAGCGGCCGAGCTGCATCGGCTGCGTCAGCCGCCGCATCACGACGGGCACCGCGGGGCACAGCCTCAGCGTCTCCTTGACGATCGCGTCGACGTACTCCTCGCCCTCGCCGGCGAGCACCTCGGCGCGCAGCCGCTCGAGCTTCTCGGGGTGGCGCAGCAGCCGCTCGAAGGCCCATGCCAGCGAGGTCGCCGTCGGTCCGTCCGAGAGGAACGTGACGAGTTCGTCGCGCATCTTCTTGGCGTCCATCGGCGCGCCGTCCTCGCCGCGGGTGCGCTCGAGCATCGCGAGGATGTCGTCGCGCTCGTCGCGGTCGGGCGCGTCGCGGCGCATGCGCAGCTCCTCGAGCACGAGCTCCTCGACGGGGCGCATGACCGCGCGGAAGTTGGGGTTGGCGGTCATCGAGCGCTCGCCGACGGCGGCGAGCAGCGCCAGCCGGCGCGGGCCGTTGACCCAGTTCGTCAGGTCGACCATGCGCCGGCGCAGCTGCTCGAGGCGCTCGCCCTCGACGTCGCCGAAGGTCGCGCGCATCACCACCTCGAGGCTGATCGCCTGCATGCGCGGCCACAGCTCGAACGGCTCGCCGAGCGGCCAGTGCTCGATCTCGCGGCGTGCGACGTCGGCCATCATCTCGCCGTAGTCGTGCATGCGCTGGCCGTGGAACGAGGGCAGGATGCGTTTGCGGTCGGTCATGTGCGCCGGCTCGTCCTGCAGCATCACCGAGCGCGAGCCGAGCAGCGGCCCGAGCAGCGGGTTCGCTTCGCCGGCGCCCGCGCGCATCAACTGCGGCTCGGTGGTGAACACCTGCTTGACCTGATCGGGGTCGGTTAGAAACACCCAGGGGCGGCTGCGGCGGACTCTGAGTGTGAAAATCTCGCCGTAGCGTGCGGCGCAGCGGTCCATGAACGCGAGCGGGCGTAGCGCCCAGCCGATCGCCTGCAGCGCGCTCGGCATCGCCGGCCCAGGCGGCAGGCTGCGATCGTTTTTGGCGGCTGGAAACAGATTTACCCGATTTCTCACGCTTTCCACCTGCACTTCCCTGCGGGTGTTTCCCTCTCGGCTGCTCGCCGGCGCATGCGGTTCTCCTTGGATTCCGTTTGCCTGAGCGCAGTTCGGTCGCGACGCCGCCTTGAAGCGTTCGATACTCGAAAAGACGCGCTTGCTAGTTGTGTTGCACAGAATTAGGATAGCCCGCGACGACTTGGGTGCAAGGTGTTCGAAGGCGCCGGCCCGAGAGATCGCACACGGGCCTCGGCTCACACGCACCAGTACCTTAATCGGTAAAAGGACCGGTCTTAAACACCGGTGATCCGGGTTCGAGCCCCGGCTGGTGCACTGCGCATAGATCCTCTGAATGTTTCTGTCACAAAGTGCGCAATTCAGGTGATTCCATGTATCCCCCCACACGCCCATGACCGTCAACCTCTTCGACTACTTCGAGGATCCGCGCACCCGCGACGGCGAGCCCGTCAGGTGGGCGGCGCGCGCGCCGCGGCGCCCGCAGGCGGGCTATGACCTGAAGCTGACGCCGCGTACCGCGCAGTGGCACCAGGACCCGGACTCGGTGGCGGAGCTCGAGCGCCTCCAGCGCGAGCCGTGGGTCGCGAGCGTGACGCGCGCGCGCGACGGCGTGCGCCTGCGTCTCGCCGACAGCTGGGTCGAGCTGACGGGCGCGGCGCTCGAGGCGGGCGGCAGCGCCGAGGCGCCGCTCGCGGACCTCGCGCAGGGGCGGCGCGTCTCGGTGCAGTTCTGGGACGCGAACGCGACGAAGGCGCTGCACGTGGGACACCTGCGCAACCTCGCGATCGGCAACGCGCTCGCGGCGGCGCTCGCGCAGGCCGGCGCCCAGGTGGAGCGGCGCAGCCGCATCTCGGACATGGGCCGCGCGATGGGCGAGGCGATGGCGGGCGTGATGCAGAGCGGGCGTCACGCCGAAGGCTGGTCCGACGGCGATGAGAAGAGCGATCACTTCGTGGGCCTCTGCTACGCCGAGTACGTCGCGGCGGGCGGCGCGATCGCGACGGGCGAGGATGAGCAGGCGGAGGACTCGCTCTCGCGCGAGGTGTACGTGCGCAACGACGCGGCGGACGAGCTGATCAAACGCGTGCTCGCGGGCGACCGCGAGGCGCTCGAGCTGTGGTACAAGACCCGCGCGTGGGTGATCGCGGGGCAGCGCAGGACGCTCGCGCGGCTGGGGATCGCGTTCGACCGCGTGCTGTTCGAGTCCGACTACCTCGAGGAGACGGCGCGGCTGGCCGACACGGGCCTCGCCAACGGCAGCCTCAAACGGCGCGCGGACGGCGTCGTCGTCTACGCGACGGGGCTGCGGGAGCTCGAGGAGCTGCCGCTCGTGCGCGCGGACGGCCTCTCCACGCAGCACATGCGCTCGCTGACGTACGCGCTCTCGGCGCCCGAACTCGGGGGCATGACCTCGCTGCAGGTCACCGGTTCGGAGTGGGTCTCGCACCTGGCGAGCATCCGCAGGCTCGCCGCCGAGCTGCGGCCGGGCCTCAACGGGAACT
>JASLHP010000195.1 GCA_030149625.1 Solirubrobacteraceae bacterium | reverse complement strand
CAGCATCGTGCACGACCCGCACGAGGCTGCGCACGTAGCCATAGACGTTGTCCGCGTAACGAGCGTAGAGGAACGCGAGCGCCTCGCGGTCACCCCCCTGCGCGCGCCTGACGGCATGCGCCACGCGCGCGCTCGCCTGCTCCTCAGGCGCACTCTCCCGAGCGCGCGGCGCCAAAGTCGGTCTTTGCGCCGTGTCCTGCGTCCGCTCAGCGTCCTGTGCCATCCAGCACCCCTCCTTGATCGACTCATCCGTGACGCGGGCGAGGGGAGCAGCTGAGCGCCGTCCCCGTTCAGCCGCATGGTCCCGAGCTTCCGCAGTCGCCTCCCGTGCTCACTCGCCGCGGCGTCTTATTCGACTGCGCAGACGACTCGGAGCGGATGCCGAGCGCGAACCATAGCTGTCCTCGAGCATGACGCGCGCCGCGCGTATCGCCAGACGTGGACTCCCGCCGAGCAGGCCCACCATCGCAACGCCGACGATGCCGTTCATCGCCGCCGAACGCGAGTCCGCTCCGAGGCGCGCGTCGCGCACCGCGTATTCATCCTGAGGCAGCGTGCTGTCCTTGAGATGCGTCGCTGTATCTACCATCCGTGTCGCTCCTATCGCGCGTATTTATCGAGCATCCCCTCCTTCACTCGTGTGCATGCACGTTCCTCTCAACCGTAAAGCTACCCTATCCGATCGAGATTGCCCTGAATGGCTGTAACAAAAATGTTGCCGGCCTATCGACCGCTGTCCAAGAGGGCTCCAAAGACACCTTGTGGCGGATGAGTCAATGTCAGCCGAATATACGCTCCGCCAAAGGGAAAAGCAAAAACGTGGAATTACTCAGATAAGGCTTGAGATCTCGTCAAAGCCCCCTGCCACTGAACACATACGAGACCGTACGCAGCAGGATCTTCATGTCGCTCCACAGCGACCAGTTGGCGACGTATAGGTAATCGATCGCGACCATTTCGCGTAGCGGCACACGCGTCGGCCCGAGGATCTGCCACGGGCCGGTCATGCCCGGCGTCAGCTCGAGGCGGCGTCGGTGCCAGCCCTGCACGCGCATGTCCTCCTCGAGTACGAGCGGACGCGGGCCGACGAGGCTCATCTCGCCTTTGAGGATGTTCAGCAGCTGCGGGATCTCATCCAGCGCGGTCTTGCGCAAGAAGCGCCCGACGCGCGTTACGCGCGGGTCCGCCGCGATCTTGAAGAGCCCGTCCTGCGCCTCGTTGCGATGCCGCAGGGCCTCCTTCTGGGCCTCGGCATCGGCGACCATCGTGCGGAACTTGAATATCTGAAAGCGTTCGCCGTAGCGCCCAACGCGCTGCTGGCGGAAGAACACCGGGCCAGGACTGTCGAGCTTGATCGCGACCGCCGCGACGAGCATCAGCGGCGCCACCGCCACGAGCCCGATCGACGTCCAAGCGAGGTCGAAGATGCGCTTGACCGCCGCCGAGGAGCGCGTCAGCTCGAAGCGCTTGACGCCCATCACGGTGACGCCGTGCAGGTCGTCGAAGGCAACCGTCGAACCGACGACCTCGAGCAGGCGCGGCAGGATGCTGACGCGCACGCCGACCGCCTTCAGCGTGCGCACGAGGTCGAGCACCTCACCGGCGTCGGCGCTACGCGGCGCGACGATCGCGCGCTGCACGTCGAGCTTGCGCGCGAGCTCGCGAACCTCCGCCACCTTCGCCGCCGAGCGCGCGTCCGTCGACCACGGCGCGATCTTGTCGAGGTCGACGTGCGCGACGAGCGTCGCCTTGATACCCCCGTGGTCGGTGAGCTTCGAGCGGATCGTGTCGGCCGCGGCCGAGTCGCCGATGAACAGACAGCGCTCCGCGGGTGCGATCCGCAGCGCGAGCGCGCGCGCGACCGCGCGCATCAGCACGAGCAGCGCCGCGAGCGCCAGCCACAGGAACAGCGCCTGGTGGCGGTCGAGCGTGCCCGACACGATCAAGCCACCCGCGAGCCATGCCACGAGCGCGCACAGCGTCGCCACCTGGAAGAGCTTCGGCGCCTCCTCGAGCGTCGTCTTGCGCAGCAGCGTGTCGTCGCGGTCGTACAGCCCCGAGACCTTCGCACCGATCAGCAGGATCGGCAGCGCCGCGATGCTCGCCCACGTCAGCTGCAGATTGCGCGAGGACAGCGAGACCGTGAGCACGAACGCGCCCGCGATCGCGAGCGCGTCCGCGAGCAGCAGCATCCGGCGGAAGATCGCGTCGCGCAGCTTGCTGGCAGCCGGACCGCGGCTCTCCTCCAGCGCGGTCGAGCCCAGCGACGTGACCGACGCCAGACGACCGCGACGCACGGTGGCGCCCAGGCCCCCGCTCTCTGAGGGCCTAACAGCCGGACCTGCGATCTCGCTATCCATAGCTCCGATCCTGCCCCCGTCGCTCATCGTGTAACTGGACTTGACTTTGCCGTGCGCTGCATTGCACACCATTTCTGCGCAAAGCACAAGGCTCCATCTGTACAGACGCGCTTAGACAGCTGACGTCAAGCGCTTCGCCAAGCGTCGATCTCCAGTATCGGCAGGCGATCACGACAGTTTACTTGTCACAGCAGAACGAACGTTAAGATGCTGTATCAATCGTCGCGAACCGGCGTCATCCGACCTTCTCGGGGATAGCCGGACAGGCGGCTGCAGCGAAGATCAAAAACCGTCAATTGAAATATGGTCAAATGGTCGAGCAACGACCCAGGCACGACCTTGCCGCAGACAGCTGTCAGCGCCGGGCGCCGGCTCTGAGATCGACCAAATCCGGCTGCAGCCAATTGACGGCTTCCCCAACCCTTCACAATTGCGCGCGCACTCGACCGCTAACTTTCGGTGCGCTCGCGCAGCCAATCACGGATTGCACGCGAACCTCGTGATGGATCGCCTCTCGACCCTAACTCCACGACCGGCCGGGCCCACGAGCACGGGGCTCGTCCGCAATCCAGCGCCCACCTACGCGCCCCCTGGCCACGCGCGCGCCGCCTACAGCCCGCCGCCGCCCGCCTCGCCGCTCGCCGGGCGCGTCAGCCTCGCCCACGACTATCTGCTCGTGATGCGCGGCGCCGAGCGCACGTTCGCCGCGATCGCCGAGCTCTACGCCGACGCTCCCATCTTCACGTTGCTGTACGACCGGCAGGGCACCGGCGCGCGTTTCGCCGGCCACTCGGTCACGACCTCACCGCTGCAACGCCTCGGCGTCGACCAGGCCAACTTCAGGCGCCTACTGCCCCTGTATCCCCACGCAATCGAGCGGCTCAGGCTGCCCGCATCGGATGTCGTGCTCAGCAGCAGCAGCGCCTTCGCCCACGGCGTGCGCGTGCCCGAGGGCGCGGTGCACGTCTGTTACTGCTACACCCCGTTCCGCTATGCCTGGGACGAGGAACGCTACGCTCTCGGCGAGCTCGCGAGACCGCTGCGCCCGCTGCTGCGTCAGCAGCTGCGCCGCATTCGCAAGTGGGATCTTGCCGCCAGTCAGCGCGTCGATGCGTACATCGCCATCTCCCAGCTGAGCCGCAAGCGCATCATGCGCCACTACGGCCGCGACGCGCCCGTCATCCACCCGCCCGTGGAGACGCGCCGCTTTGCCCCCGGCTCGCCCGGCGATGCGCTGCTCGTCGTCTCCGAGCTGCTGGCCCACAAGCGCCTGCATCTCGCGCTCGAGGCCGCCCGCCGCACACGCACTCCGATCAACGTCGTCGGCGCCGGGCCCCACCACGGCGAGCTCGCCGCCGCCTACCCCGAGGCACAGTTCCTCGGACGCGCGAGCGACGCCGAGCTCGCCGAGCTCTACGCCGGCGCGCGGGCCGTGCTGATGCCCGGCGTCGAGGAGTTCGGGATCACCGCCGTCGAGGCCCAGGCCGCCGGACGCCCCGTGATCGCGGCCGCCGCCGGCGGCGCGCTGGAGACGGTCATCGAAGGCAGGACGGGATGGCTCGTCACACTCGACGACGTCGACGCGTTCGCGCAGGCCATCCTGCGGATCGACAAGCTCGACTTCGACCCCGCCGACGCGGTGAGCAACGCCGCGCGCTTCTCCGTCGCGGCATTCCAGCGGCGGCTATCGGAGCACGTCAGCGCCGTGGTCGCCGACGCCGCCTGAGCTCGAGCACGCTGCCTCGCGCTCAGGACAGACGCACGCGCGGCGCC
>JASLHP010000123.1 GCA_030149625.1 Solirubrobacteraceae bacterium | reverse complement strand
CGCCGCGCGCGCTCGCGCCCGAGCTGCTCGTCGCCGAGGCCGAGCGGCTTGCCGGCGCGTACCCGCCGGGCGCCGGGCGCCGGTGGCTCGCGGTCGGCGACGGGGCGGTGCGCTTTCGCGAGCTGCTCGTCGCCGCCGGCGTGTCCGTCGCGCCCGACTCCTCGATGTCCCATCGCGTCAGCGCGGCGGCGATCTGCGAGCTTGGCGCTCGCGCGCCGGCGTCGAGCGTCGGCGCGCTCGTCCCCGACTACCGGCGTCGCCCGGATGCCGAGCTGGCCTTGGCGCCCCGGGGAGAGGTCGCCTGAGATGAGCGAGCCGACCGCCCAGCAACCGATCGAGCGAGCGCCGGCCGTGGAAGTCGGGCGCCTCAACTACCAAGATCTGCCGCAGGTGATCGCGATCGAGCGGCGCGTGTTCCCGACGCCGTGGTCGCTCGCGATGTTCGTGCTCGAGCTGTCCAAGCAGTCCGGCATCTGCCTTGCGGCCACCGATCGCGGCGCCGACGGCGCGCGGCGAAGGCTCGTCGGCTACCTGATCTGCTCACGCTACGACACCGTCTGGCACGTGATGAATGTGGCCGTCGACGGCGATCACCAGCGCCGGGGAATCGCCTCGGCGCTGCTCGCCGATCTCTACCAGCGTGTCGGTGAGGTCCTGATGGGCACAGGCGAGCACGCGCGCTTCACGCTCGAGGTGCGCCGCTCCAATGCCGTCGCGATCCACCTGTACGAGCGCGAGGGCTTTCGCGCCGCCGGTGTGCGCCGCCGCTACTACCAGGACAACGGCGAGGACGCGATCGTCATGTGGCGCACGCCCGCGACGCTCGAAGGCTCACTCGCCGACATTCCCAATCCCGATGGGCGGGCGGCGATCTAATCGAT
Source organism: Solirubrobacteraceae bacterium (assembly GCA_030149625.1). The sequence goes on along the minus strand of JASLHP010000123.1, from coordinate 3,820 downwards.
GATCCTCGCGCTCGAGACCAGCTGTGACGACACGTGCGCGGCGGTCGTCGACGCGGACGGCCGCATGCGCTCGAACGTGATCTCCTCACAGGAGGCGCATGCGCGCTTCGGCGGCGTCGTTCCCGAGATCGCCTCGCGTCATCACCTGGAGCTCGTCAACGTGGTCGTCGAGCAGGCGCTCGCGCGCGCGGACGCGACGCTCGACGAGGTCGAGCTGATCGCCGCCACGCAGGGTCCCGGCCTCGTGGGAGCGCTGCTCGTGGGTCTTTCGACGGCGAAGGCGCTGGCGGCCGCGCGCGAGTTGCCATTCGCGCCCGTCGATCACCTCCAGGGGCACGTCGCCGCGAACTTCCTCGTCGGCGGCGCGCCCGGCACCGTCGCGGACGGTGGCGCGGCGTCACGCGGCCCGCGCGCGAGCGGCGGTATCGAGGAGTCGTTCGCGCCGCCGTTCGTGTGCCTGATCGCGAGCGGCGGGCACACGCTGTTGGCGCGCGTCGAGCGACACGACGGCTTCGAGGTGCTCGGCCGCACGCTCGACGATGCCGCCGGCGAGGCGTTCGACAAGGGCGCGAGAATGCTCGGGCTTGGCTTTCCCGGCGGCCCCGCGCTGGAACGGCTCGCGGCCGACGGCGACTCGGAGGCGTTCTCGTTTCCGGGCTCGCCGAGCGAGCGTGCACGGGGAGGGCGTGGCGTGCGCCACAAGGCGTTCGCGGACAGCCTCGACTTCTCCTTCGCCGGCGTCAAGACCGCGCTGCTGTACGCGATTCGCGACCTCGGCGAGACGGCCGCGAGCGAGCGTGCCGCGGACCTCGCGGCGTCCTATCAGGCGGCGATCGTCGAGTCGCTGGCGGTGCGCGCCGAGCAGGCGCTCGCGCATACGGGACTCGAGCGCCTGGCGGTCGGCGGCGGCGTCGCGGCCAACGGCGTGCTGCGCAGGCGGCTGGGCGAGCTGGGCGCGACGCTGCACGTGCCGGCACGGTCGCTGTGCACCGACAACGCCGCGATGATCGCGAGCGCCGCGCGCTACGCAACGCCGCTGGCTTACCCGCGCTACCTCACGCTCGACGCCTACGCGACCGGCGAGCGTCCGCGATGAGCGCCCGAGCCTGGGCCTGATCGGGGCTGTCACGCGAGCGGAGCGCGACGATGGCCACCGTCACGGTCTATTCCAAGCCCGACTGCCACCTGTGCGTGGATGCGATGCTCGTGCTCGCGCGTCTGCGCGACGAGCTCGGGTTCGAGCTGCGCGAGCGCGACATCACCGCCGAGGACACCCTGCACCGCGCGTACTTCGAGCGCATCCCCGTGGTCGCGCTCGACGGCGAAGAGCTGTGTGATCACTTCGTTGACGAGCAGCTGCTGCGCGAGCGTCTAGAGTCCCGGCGATGAGCTACGGCATCGTCCCCGGGGGCGGAGAACAGGCTGGCGGCGGTGTGGCAAGCGGCCGCGACGGCGCCGGCTCCGCCGGCGAGCGGCTCTCGCTGGGGGTCGCGGCGCGGCTGTCGCGCTACCTGCAGGTTTTGACGCAGGCCAAGAAGATGGGCAAGGAGACGATCTCCTCACAGGAGCTCTCCGACTACACGCACGTCAACTCGACACAGATTCGCCGTGACCTTTCCGGCTTTGGCAAGTTCGGCAAGCGCGGTGTCGGCTACAACGTCGAGGCGCTCGTCTCGCAGATCCGCAAGATCCTGCGAACGGCCGGGCAGCACAACATCGGCCTGATCGGCGCGGGTCTGCTGGGCCAGGCGATCGCCTCCTCGGACATCTTCGCCGACCACGGCTTCCGCGTCGTCGCGATCTTCGACAGCGACGAAGCGAAGATCGGCACCGCTGTCGGTAGCCAGGTGGTGCGCGACATCGTCGAGCTGCGCCAGGTCGTGGAGGACGAGGACATCGTCGTAGGCGTGCTCGCGGTTCCCACGCACGCTGCCCAGGGGCTGGCGGACGAGCTGGTCGACGCGGGTGTGAAGATCATCTTCAACTACTCGGAGTCGTTGCTCGACGTGCCGCCCGAGGTGACGGTGCACACCTCGAGCCCGGCGGTCGATCTGCTCTACGCGCTGTACTTCTACCTGACGTGACGCGTTTGTCGTGACGCCCGTGACGTGACGCCCGCCGGCCCCGCCGCCGGCGATTGTGCGTCACACTGGACGCCCGAGCGCTTCGCGCGAGACCCCACGCACAGGCCAAGCGATGAACAGCCTTGATCTAGATCGAGCCGTCGAGACGTTCGCAGCCGCCGCCGACATGACCGTCGGCATCGAGGAGGAGTTCTCGATCCTCGACCCGCGCACGCTCGAACTGGTGCCGAGCTTCGAGCAGCTGCGCGCGGCCGCCGAGCGCGACCCGCTGCTGCGCGAGGGCGTCGCCGGCGAGCTGATCTCATCGGAGATCGAGATCATCTCGGGCGCCGGCCGCGACCTGCAGGACGCGCTGACGCGCCAGCGCGAGCGTCGCCGGCGCCTGTTCGCGCTCGCGGCCGAAGAGGGCGTCGCGCTCGGCGCGACCGGGACGCACCCGTGGGCGGATTACCGCGAGCAGCCGATCATCGACACCGAGCACTACCGGCGCGTCGAGGACGGGCTGCAGTACGTCGCGTGGCGCAACAACACGTTCAGCCTGCACGTGCACGCGGGCGTGCGCGACATCGACCGCGCGGTGCGCGCGTGCGATCGCCTGCGCCCGGTGCTGCCGCTGCTGCTCGCGATCTCCGCCAACTCGCCGTTCCTCGACGGCCGCGACAGCGGGCTGCACTCGGCGCGCACGCAGAGCTTCACCAAGAGCTTTCCGCGCTGCGGCATCCCGGATGCGTTCGGCAGTTGGGCCGCCTACCGCGAGTACATCGAGTTCCTGAAGCGCACGAGCTCGATCGTCGAGTTCACCCAGGTGTGGTGGTCGGTCAGGCCACACTTCAAGTTCGGCACGGTCGAGGTGCGCATCTGCGACGCGCAGGCGAGCGCCCCGGAGTCCGAGGCGCTCGCGAGCCTGATGGTCGCGTGCATCGCACAGGCGGTGCGCGACGTCGACGACGGCGTGCCGTTCGCGGACCCGCAACCGCGGCTGATCGAGGAGAACATGTGGCGCGCGATTCGCTTCGGGCTGGACGGACGGCTGATCGACCTCGAGCGCGCCGCGGAGTATCCGGCGCGAGAGGCGATCGAGCGGCTGCTCGCGTGGACCGCGCCGGTGCGCGCGGAGCTCACGATCGAGCCCGTCTTTCCCGAGCGCAACGGCGCGCAGCGCCAGCGGCAAATGCTCGACGCGGGCGCCGGACGCGACGAGGTGTTCGCGGCGAGCGTCGAGGAGACCAGAACGAGCTACCAGGATGAGGTGACGGTTTGATCCCAGACGACGCGCGACCCACAGACGCCGCAGCCGCGGCCGGCCAGGCGGGGTCCGCCGCCGGCGGACCCCCCGAGGACGAGCTGCGGGCGGCCTACGAAGCCGAACTGAGTCGCCTCACGACGACGGACGTGGTGGCCCAGGCGGTCGTCTCGCTGCTGAACCTCGGCGCCACACGGCTCGCGCCTGTCGGCGCAGAGCCCGCGGGCGGCGGCGATGCGACGAGCTCCGAGCGCGACCTCGAGCAGGCGCGGGATGCGATCGACGCGGTGCGGGCGCTGCTCGAGATCATCGAGCGCAGGATCCCATCGCGCGAGCTCGGGCCGCTGCGCGACGCGCTGTCGCGGCTGCAGATGGCCTACGCGCAGGAGGTGGGCCCAGCCGCGCCGGCGGCCCCTCAGCAGCAGGGCCAGACCCCCTCGGAGAAGCATCAGCCCGGCCCGGGACCCGCGGAGTCGAGCGGCAGATTGTGGGT
>JASLHP010000091.1 GCA_030149625.1 Solirubrobacteraceae bacterium | reverse complement strand
GCTCCGGGCTGATACTCGCCCGCTTCCATCCCGAGCTTTGCCGGCGCTCGCTCGACGATCAAGTAGGCGCCCTGTGGCCCGATCGCTGAGACGGTATGAAGCGCCCCGCTCGGGTCCGCGTAGGTGATCTTGCGCGCGAGCGGTCCCGCCATGCCCGCCATCAACAGCCGCTCGTCGCCAGTCGGGCAGACAGGCAGGCGAGCGTGTGTGAGGCCGCCGCGAGCCGAGCACGACTCTTCGACCACCTGTCCGCTCGCCGGCGTCCCGTCCATGAACACTCCCGCGAACGCGTGCCCGCGCGCGTCGAGCGGCGCGCAAGGGAACGGACCTTCGAGATAGTCGAGCGGCAGCGCATGAAAGCGATCGTCGTCGGCGAACGAGCCGTCCTCGCCGATCACGCCGAGCTGCCCGCGCACGACACGCCCGAACTGCAGGCACCCGTAGCCACGCGTCGTGGCGACGAAGCGCGCGCCCCACGCGGGGCCTCCGGCCGGATCGCCGACTCGCAGCAGAATCGACGAGGAGGCGCTCGGCAACGGCACTCCCAGTCCGCTGCGCGGCTGAAGCGGAATGCCGCGCGGCAGCGTTACCGGGGCGCCGTTCAAGAGCAGCTGCTTGGCAGCCAGCGCCACGGCCCCAAAGGCCAGCACGACGAGCGCGGCCGCCAGCAGCGGTGAACGCCACCACACGCCAGCTCGCCGCGTGCGCCCGCGCGCGCCGGGCAGCTGAGCTCGTCGCGCCGCGTCCACGAGCTCGTGCTCCAGCTGGGGGACGAGGGCAGCATGCCGGTCGATCTCATCGTGCACGTCGGTCATCGCGATCCCTCCAAGCCTTTGCGTATCAGCGACAAGCCGCGATGCACCCGTTGGCGCACGACGGCCTCGGAGCATTCGAGCTCGCGCGCGAGCTCCCGATATGAGCGATCGTCGATCACGTGTCCGCGCACGGCGACGCGCTGATCGGGGGTCAGGTCAGCCAACCACGCGTCGACGTCGTCCTCCGCGACGCTGGCAACCGCCTCCTCGATCGAGGCGATGAGCCGCTCGTCGACGATCAGCGCCGTCATCCCGCGGCGCGAGCGCGCGCTTGCCTCCACGCGTCCGCGCTCGAGGCTCGCCGCCAGCACGTGCCTGGCGATGCCGAACAGCCAGCTTCGCGGCGCGCCGCGACTCGCATCGAATCCCCGATGCGACTCGAGCGCGCGAGCGAACGTCTCCGCGGTCAAGTCCAGCGCGAGCTCGCCCTGTCCCGTGGCGCGCATGAAGAACCCGAGCACAGCACGCTCGTGACGCCGGTAGAACACGCCGAAGCCCTCCGGATCGCGCGCGGGCTCGCGCAGAAGCTCGTCATCCGTCCGTGTTCGACGCCTCACACCCAAGTATTGCGGCACGACGCGGCGATTGTGACGGACGCGCCCGAGGATCAGGGTTGCGCTTCGACCATCTTGACGGGATGCCTCAAGCGCGGCGCTTCTTCGGAGCGAATCAGGCCGCCAAAAGCGCCGACTCGCAAGGAGTTCGCGACGCGCCCGGAGAGATTCGAACTCCCGACCTTCGGTTCCGTAGACCGATCGCCTGACGCCGAGTCGCGTAGAGTGGGGCAATCTAGACCGGCCGAATCTAGTTCTGATGCATGAGATTCCGCCAGTTTGGTACCCAAAGGGGTACCCACACCCATCATCGTAGAATGTGGTACCCAAGTGGTACCCAAGTCTTGTACGATGTTGGCATGGTGACGGCACCGAACACCAACGTCATCGTCCGCGAGCAACGCGGGCAGCCGTTCTACGAGGCGAAGTTCCGCCACTACGGGCGCCAGGTCAAGCGGCGCATCGGCCCGGCGTGGCTTGAGCGTGATCCCGGCACCGGCGGTTGGCGTGCGCGCCGCGGGCGCGTGCCAGACGGGTCCTACAGCGAGCGGGCGGCGATCGTGGCCGCCGCCCGGATCGCGGGTGAGTACGTGACTGAAGCCGCCGACCGCGACCGTATCGAGCAGGCACGCAGGACGCGCGGCGTGACGTTCCGTGAGGTCGCCGACGCCTATCTCGGCTGGCTCAGGGACGTGCGCGGCGCGAAGCCGGCAACGCTGCGTGACCACGAAAGCATCCTAGCCGAGCCCGGCGTGGCCTACAGGCGCGGGAACGGCAAAACCAAGGGGTACGTGATGGCGGGCCTTGGCGATCGGCCGGCATCCAAGATCACCACGCGGGAGGTCGAGGACGTGTTGGCGACCGTGAGCGCGTCAGGTGCGTCGCCTCGCACGGTGAACAAGTATCGCTGTGTGGTGTCCGCCGTCTTCAACTACGGCCGCAAGCCCTCCGCGTTCGCGCTGCCGGCAAACCCGGCCAGCGATGCCGACCGGCGCCGCGAACGTCACCCGGACGCGCTCGTGTTCTACACACCGGAGGAGGTCGAGGCTGTCGCTCGCGCGCTTGCTGCCGGGGAGCACCGCGACCCATCGCGTCCCGCGATGACCAGCGGCGAGACGGCCGCACGCCGAGCCGACGACGAGCAGGACGCCGAGCTTGTGCGCGTCGCGGCATATGCCGGGCTGCGCCTCGGCGAGCTGTTGGCGTTGCGCTGGCGCGACGTGGATTTCGCGGGGTCCGCGCTGACGATCGCTCGCGCGATGAGCGCACGCGTCGAGGCTTCCACGAAGTCGGGGCGAGTGAGGCGCGTGCCGCTGGCCGACCAGGCTGCTGCGGCGCTCGAGCGCATGAGCCGGCGCGAGCGGTACACAGCGCCGGATGACCTCGTGTTCTGCAACGTCTACGGCCGCACCCTGGATGACTCGGCGCTGCGCCGCCGCTACCGGCGCGCGCAGATCGCGGCCGGCGTTAGACCGCTGCGCTTCCACGACCTACGGCATACGTTCGGGTCGCTACTGGCCGCCAATGGAGTCGACGTCGTCACGATCCAGAAGGCAATGGGGCACAGCGCGCTTGCCACAACGAGCCGCTACCTGCACGCGCGGCCAGCGTCTGAGCAGGCGCAGGTGTTCACGGCGGCATTCACGTCGAGCTTGCCCGAAGCCGCCGATACGGTGGCTTCGTGAAGCAGGGGGCGAAAGATGTGGAGGCTCCGCGGTTCTCCAAGGGGCAGGTGAACCGAGCCGGGATGTTCCTTCTGGAGCTGCGCGAGCGGGTGCAGATCGAGGGTGCGGAGCGCGCGCTACGTGCAACGGATGAGGCGGCTGTTGAGGCCGCCCGCGAGGCGTTGGAGTGGTGGCGCAGCCTGCACGCACGGCCGTTGTCGACGGTCGCTGCGAATCTGCGCTACCACGTCTTGAAGGCCGAGGCACAGGTCGACGGGCGGATAGAGGTCGCACAGCGCCTCAAGCGGCAGGACACGCTCATTGGCAAGCTCGACCGCGAGCGCGGGAACGTCACGCAGATGCAGGACATCGGCGGCGTGCGCGCGGTGGTGCCGGGCATACCTGACGTGTACCGCCTGCGGCGCAGGCTCCTGAAGTCGTGGACGATCATCCGCGAGCGCGACTACATCGCCAGCCCGAAGGACGACGGCTACCGCGCGCTGCACCTGATCGTGCGCCGAGCCGGCTTCCCAATCGAGGTTCAGGTACGAACCCGCGGGCAAGACCTTTGGGCCAACGCAATCGAGGAGGCGGGACGACAGACCGGCGTCCAGTTCAAGTTCGGTGAAGGACCGGAGATGGAGCGGGTCATGCTCGCGAGTGTCGCTGCGTTGATTGCGGGCTCCGAAGAAGGCAGGCTGTCCACGGCCGAAGTCTTGACCGCGGGCCTACTCGGAGCTGCGATCATGAAGCTGTTGAAACGCCAAGAGCGAGAGGCCCAATGAGTCCCATCGATGAGATCAAGCACTTCCTCGTCACGCGCGACGTCAAGGCTGGCCGGACAACGGTCAAGCCGTTCGGCACAGACTACGAGGCAGCACAAGCGGCCTATGGCGCCGCTGAGCGAGAGGCCGCAATGCGACAGGATCTCGACGTTGTGCTGCTGAGCGCAGATTCGCTGGAAACGATCAAGCGGACGCACTCCAGCTACTTCAAGTCGAACCTCATGAGCGAGCTGCTCCCCGCTTAGGGGCTGTGAGCCCGGAACAGACCGACGCTGCCTACGTCGGGCGCCGTTGGCTTGCGACGTGACGATCTTCGGCACCACACTGGACAAACTCACGGTCGCGGACTTGGGCGCGTTCTTTAGCGATGCGCCATCCGAGGCGCTGGAGTGGGAGGCAAAGAGCGAGCTGAACGCCGGATCGATCCGCAAGCAGGTCTGCGGCTTCGCCAACTCCCATGACGGTGGCTACCTCGTCCTCGGGATCCAGGACCCAAAGCAAGGCGGCACGTGGGGGCTCGAGGGCGTTGTCTTCCCCGGCGGGGATGCCCCGGACTACGTCACGAACCTGATCGCTACCGGCCCGGCGCGGGTCACGCCATACCCCGATGGCTTGGACGTCCGCGCCCTCGACGTCGGCGACGGGAAGCAGATCGCGGTAGTAGCCGTGCCGCCGGTACCGGTTCCCCCATGCATGACGGGCGGCGCGGTGTTCGAGCGCGTCTCAGGGAAAACGATTCACGTGGAGGACCCAGCGAGGCTCGCGGCTTTGTTCGGCCGCGGCGACGCGGCCCGAGGGCGAGCAGCACAACTGGCCGAGACCGCCGCGGAGAGCGCCAACGCTGAGGCTGCGCATCGCTGCGACCCGCGACACGTCCAATTCGCTCTCGGCTTGGCCGCAGTTGCCTACACGATGGACGTTGAGTCGCGGCTCTTCTCGACGTCGTTCGATGACGTCTTGCGGGCGAGGATGGCGGACCTCTCGAAGGACGATCCTCTCGTGGCGCCGAGTGGTCCGGTATTCGTGCGCCATGTGACCCAGGACTCGATGACGCTTCGTATTGACGCTGTGCACGAACTCGGAGACGGATGGCTGACCCTGGTATCGCGAAACGGCTGGGTAGGGATCCACTGGACGATGAGCATCCAACAGGCGTCTGCTCACAGCGTCATGGAGCGGATGCAGAAGGCGTGGGTCGCGGCCGATGAGATCCTTGGAGGTCTCGACGCTGCAGGAGCCCGCTACCTGCATCTCATTCTCTCGGGCGGAAGGTTCCCTCGCATCGATCAGTTTCCACACCTGCTCCCGCACGTCGTCCGCGGACCGGTGGGCCCGGGTGCGGATGACACGGTGCTCGCGAGCATCGAGCGCGAGCTCCTGCGCGCCGCCGGCCAGCCCGTCATGGAGGACCAAGGTGACGCACAAGGGACCTTTTGACGACGGCCTGGACGGTGGAATCCGCTCGACTCTGCGGGGCGGAG
>JASLHP010000071.1 GCA_030149625.1 Solirubrobacteraceae bacterium | reverse complement strand
AATTGGGGTCGTTGCGCCTGATCCGCACGAGGCTCTCGACGGGGGCGATCGAGCCGAACGCGACGCACGAGCCGCAGCTGAGCTGATTCTCGATCGGCGTGACGAAGTTCCGACCGCCCACATTGCGCCAGTCGAAGCTCGCCGGCGCCGCGACCGGCATCTCGGGCACGGCCGCCACGGCCGCCCGGGCGATCTGCTCGGCCTCCTCGAGCGACGGTTCGTCCGGGCCGGGCTCATAGCCCACGCGTGCCCTCGCCTCCATGTCGGACAGAGCCAGCTCGGAGGTCTCGCCGGCCTCCCAATCCGCCTCGGCGCTTGCCTCGATCTCTTGCCGGACCTCCTCGATACTCAGGCTCATGTGCGACTCCTCGCTTTCTGGGCGTCAGTGTGCCGCCGGGCGGGAGCAAAGACCCTCGTCTGAGCGGATTTGCGCCGTGTTCTATCAATCAGAACTCCGGGGGTCAAGATGATTCCGATAAATCGTCGTGATTGTCTCTGTCCCCCGGGGTGTCTCGACGAGGTGCCGACCCTCGGTGCGGCTTCGCCGAGCGGGTCCCGTCGCGAGGCAGGTGGGTGAACCGGTTGAGCGGCGAGTCGAGCGGCGCTCGACGATGCAGACGATCGGCTGCATCGTCGGGCGAGTCTCCGCTACTCGACCTCGCCGCGCTCAATCTCGTCGACCAGCTGGCGCAGCCCGATGCCGTAGGTGCGCAAGAGCGCCAGAAGCGTGCGGTAGCTCAGGCCGCGTTCGCCGCGCTCCACCGCTGAGATGTGCGTGTTGCCGATGCCGGCATCGTCGCCGGCCTGAACTTGCGTGAGGCCCGCTTGACGGCGTAGCGCCGCTAGCGCGCGGCCTAGTGCGATGTAGTCGTCATCGAGAACGGTCATCTATTCGGATTCCACTGAGAGGCATAATCTGCTAGGCTCGCGCCGCTTATAGGGCGGCGAGACAGCCAGAAGAGGCCCGTCCGCCCGCCCACATCTCCAGAAGGAGATCTTCTGCCAATGCCGGACGATCCTACCGTCGCTGAACGGGCTGTAGTCGTGCAACTCATCGACAGAAAGCGAGCCGCCATGCCTGCCGAGCTGTACGCGGCGATCCGGGGCGGCGCGACGCCGTCCGACATCGACGCGGCGGTGTTCAGCCTCATCATCAAGGGAGTGATCCGGCAAAACGCAGATGGCACGCTCTGCACGACACACGTGCTGGAGCACCTCGACAAGCTCGGACTGATCTGCGTCTGATGTCGATCTGCTCCAAGGCGATCGTAATGAAGCTGACGCCGCACGAATACCGAAACCTCGTGCAGCTGGCCACGATGCAGCGTAAGTCACTCTCTGACACCGTGCGCGAGCATCTGTGTCTCCCTCCAGCGTCCGCGGCGCAGCTTCAGCTGAGCCGGGTGTCCCCCGAGCGGCACCTACGGGTTGTCGGCGGTGGCAGATGATCGCGGGTTTCGGCGAAGCGCTCCAAGCGACGCGTAAGCGACGCGGCCTGTCTCAGGATCAGCTCGCGAGGGCGGCAGGGCTGCAGCGGACGCAGATCTCGCTGTTGGAGAGGGGGCTGCGCGAACCGAGTCTCGACGAGCTGGTCGAACTTTGCCGGGCCCTCGAAGTCTTGCCTGCCGAGGCGATCATGTGGCATGTGCCGGGGCCACGGGCCAGACGACACGAAGCGAATGCCGCGGCCCATGCCCGCAGGCATCGCGCTGCTGGATAGCGCTCGCCTCAGAGCGTCTCGTCGCTGCGCCTGTAGCCGAGGCGCGCGGAGATGCGATCGGCGGTCGAGACGAGATGCGGGCCGAGCGCATCGACGAACTCCTCCAGCGAGATCATCGAGCTGTGCACCGACAGCCCGGCAGCGGCGACGACGCGTGTGTCGTTGCGCACGGGCGCGGCAATCGCGTAAAGATCGGTGGCGAGCTCCTGATCGTCGACGGCGAAGCCGGCCTCCTGGATCTCCTCGAGCTCGTCGCGCAACGCTTTCTTGCTCGTGATCGTGCTGGGCCCACGCTTGGTCAGCTTCATCTGCGCAATGACATCGCGCTGCTCGGGCTCCGGCAAATCCGAAAGCAGCAGCTTGCCCATCGCCGTGCAGTACGCCGGCACGCGCGAGCCCGTGTGCAGGTCGAGTTCGACCTTGCCCTGGCCGCGGCGGAAGCTGCGGACCCGGTCGACGTACAGGACGTCGAGGCCGTCGAGCACGCCGAGGCTGGTCGTGTAGGAGGTCCGCTGGCGGAGCTCCTCGAGGTACGGGTGCGCGTGCTCGCGCAGCCCCGTCGAGTTGAGCGCCGACCTCGGCATGTCCGCGCTCAACTCCACCGGGCTGCGCGAGCACGCACACCCCTACCTCGAGGAGCTGCGCCAGCGCACCTCCTACACGACCAGCCTCGGCGTGCTCGACGGCCTCGACGTGCTGTACGTCGACCGCGTGCGCAGCTTCCGCCGCGGCCAGGGCAAGATCGACATGGACCTGCACACCGGCTCGCGCGTGCCCGCGTACTGCACATCGATGGGCAAGCTGCTGCTCGCGAGCCTGCCCGATGCCGAGCAGCGCGACCTGATCGCGCAGATGAAGCTGACCAAACGCGGCCCGAACACGATCACGAGCAAGAAAGCGCTACGCGAGGAGCTCGACGAGATCAAGGCCGCCGGCTTCGCCGTCGACGACCAGGAGCTCGCGACGGACCTGTACGCGATCGCGGCGCCCGTGCGCAACGACGCGCGCGATGTCGTCGCCGCCGTCAACCTCGCCGCGCACAGCTCGATGATCTCGCTGGAGGAGCTCGTCGACGCGCTCGGCCCGCACCTCGTCTCCACGGCCGACCGCATCTCCGCGCGTCTGGGCTACCGCCGCGACGACGAGTCCTGAG
>JASLHP010000341.1 GCA_030149625.1 Solirubrobacteraceae bacterium | reverse complement strand
GGCGGCGCACCCGGGGCGCCGAGCGGCGCCGGCGCGCCGGCCGGAGCCTGGGCGGGTGGGGCTCCCGCGCCGGGCGCCTGACCGGCGGAGGCGACCCCGCCGGCGGCTGCGACAGGGGCTCCGACGACGCGCGTAGCGGGCGCGGGCGCGGCGGCGGGCATCGCCGCGACCGGCACGCCACGAGCCACCGGGCGGGCCATCTGCGTGGGCGCTTGCTGCTGTTGGACACGGACCGCCGCCGCCGCGCTCACGCGTTGCTCCAGGTCGGCGGCGCGCTCGGGGGCACGCCCGGCCCACTCACGCAGGCGTTTGAGCTCGCGCGCCTGCGAGAAGACGAGCAGCGACAGGACGGCGATGCCCACCAGCGCGGCAAATGCTGCGATTGCGCCGATCTTGGTGAACGTGCTCGAAAGCGAGAGCGCGAACGGCAGAAAGCTCATGAATGCGGGGAGTGTACGAGGGGCGCAGGCGCGTCGTGCCGGTCGTGTGGGAGAGCGCCGTTGGATTCCGCTCCGTCGAGCGCGTCGAGCGCGGCCAGCGGCGGCGGCTGCGGGCGCGCGGCCGAGAGCTCCGAGACCTTCGCCGCGAGGCCGGCGGCGTCGCCCTCCAGCACCAACAGGCCGATCTCGGCGAACATCGACTCGACCGCGTCGCTGGCGAGCGGCTCGCGCTCGGCGAGCACGATCTTCTCCGCGTCGGTGCCGCGGCGACGCTCGTAGCTGTTGAAGAGCTCCTCGTGCAGCTTCTCGCCGTCGCGCGCACCGACGATCTCGATGTCGATGTCGCGATCCGGGTCCAGGCCCGAAAGCTCGATCATCGCGCGCGCGAGATCCATGATGCGCACCGGCTCGCCCATGTCCAGCACGAACACGTCGGCGCCGCGTCCGTCGCGACTGGCGGCGAGCGAGCCGGAGCGGATGATCAGCTGGACAGCCTCGGGGATCGTCATGAAATAGCGCGTCATGCGCTCGTCGGTGACGGTCACGGGGCCGCCGCGCTCGATCTGGCGCCGAAAGATCGGCACGACGCTGCCCGAGGAGCCGAGCACGTTGCCGAAACGCACAGCGTTGTAGCGAGTCTGCGGCCAGCGCGCCGAAGCGGCCTCCAGCGCGAACTCGGCGAGCGCCTTGGAGGCGCCCATGACGGTCGCCGGCGCGACCGCCTTGTCGGTCGAGACGAGCACGAAGCGCGCGACGCTCGTCTCGCCCGCGATGTGGGCCATGACGCGCGTGCCGATCGCGTTGTTGCGCACCGCCTCGACGGGATTGGTCTCCATCAAGCCGACGTGCTTGTAGGCGGCCGCGTGAAACACGATCGTCGGGCGGTGCTCCTCGAACACCTCGCGCATGCGCTCCTCCTCCTTGCAGTCGGCGAGCACCGCGGCGAGCATCGACGGCGGCACGTGGCGCTCCTCTTCGAGCTCGCGCTCGATCGCGAACAGGTTGTCCTCCGCGTGATCGAGCAGCACGATCCGGTGAGGCTCTACGCGCGCGATCTGACGGCACAGCTCGGAGCCGATCGAGCCGCCGGCGCCGGTCACGAGCACCGTCTCCCCGGCGAGATAGGCGCCGACGCGCTCGAGCTCCATGGGCACGGGCTCGCGGCCGAGCACGTCCTCGACGCGCACCTCGCGCATCTGCCTGGTCAGCGTGCCGCGTGTCTGCAGCAGCTCGAACACCGTCGGCAGCGTGCGCACCGGGATGCCGCGGGCGCGACACTCGCGCACGATGCGTGCGCGCGTCGATCCGGGGGCCGACGGGATCGCGATGATCACTTCGTCCGGCTCGGACTCGTCGAGGATGCGCGGCAGGTCGCCCTCGGTGTTGCCGCGCACGCGCACGCCGTCGATGCGCAGGCGCAGCTTCAGCGGATCGTCGTCGAGGAAGCCGACGGGCAGCAGCCCGAGCTCGCGGTTGCGCATGATCTCGCGGATCACCATCCGCCCACCGTCGCCCGCGCCCGCGATCAGCACCGTGCGCTCGTGCTTGCGCCCGCCGAAGAAGACGAGCGGCCGGCGCTCGTAGACGCTGCGCGCGAGCGCACGGACACCGACCAAGAACACGAGCGACAGCAGCGCGAACAGCACGATCACGCCGTTGGGCAGCACCACGGCGACGGTGTTGCGATCGGGGTAGCGGTAGACGGGCCGCAGCACCTCGATCGCGACGACGGTCAGCAGCACGATTGCGACGACGGCGCGCACGACGGACTCGTAGTCGCGTTGACCCGCGTAACGCCAGCGGCGCTGGTACACACGCGAGAGCACGAGCACCGGCAGGCTCCCCGCGAGCACCCACCACAGCGTGGCCTCGCGCAGGTGCGCGTACTGGGCCCGCGGACCGCTGTCGAAGCGCAGCTGGAAGGCGAGGTAGTACGCGAGTGCGACCAGCGCCCCGTCCACTGCCAGTTGTGGCAGCGAGTGACGGTGGAGGGGTAGGGCCGCCGAGCGGATCCGTCGGCGCATTGCGGAGATTGTAAGCCTCACAACGACCGCGGCGCCCCGGCCTGCACGCTCGCGTTCACCCACGCACAGGCGTGAGCAGCAACGCGGCGAGCTCGCGCGGGTCACGACGCACACGCGGCTCGCCGCGATCGCGCGGGCGCTTGCCGAGATCGAGATCCTCGGGAGCGGCGAGCTTGCGCAGGCGCCGTTCGGCGATCAGGCGTTCGTCGACGCCGCCCAGGCGTCCTTCGAAGGTCGTGTAGACGGGCGTGCCCAAGGCGACGGCCTCGCGATTCATCGTGCCCCCCGCCGAGATCACCAGGTCGGCGTATGCGATCAGCGACTGCGCGTCGACGGCGTGCGCGGGAACCACGAAGCTCGGCTCGAATGCGAGCTGCTCGCGTTGCGACGCCACTCGCGGCAGCACGACCACCTGGGTGCCGTGCGTTGCCGTCGCCGTGCTCAGCCGTCGCAGCACGCGCGCGAACAGATCGTTCTCGAAGCGGTGGTAGAGCGAGACCACCGGCGGCGGGCGCACGACGACGAGCGCGCGCTCACGGTCGAGGCCGAGGTCGCTCAGCACCGCGGTGTCGGGCTCGAAGTCCGCGAGGTAGTACTCCTCCTTGAGCCCCTCGTATGCGCGAATCTTGCCGGTCGCGCCATAGCGCTCGAGGCGCTGCGCCGGGATCGCGTCGGGTACCACCACGGTGTGCGCCAGCCGGCAGTTGACGTTGTGCTGGACGGTCGCCCACTCGTAGTCGAACATCGTCGAGCTGGGGATGCGCAGCAGCGCGGCCGCGATCGTGACATCGTTGGAGCCGTGTCCGAGCGCGGCGTCGAAGCGTCCGCCGGCGCGTTGCTCGGCGAGCGCCCAGCGCGCGAGCGCGGACGAGCGCGAAGCGAGACCCACCGCCTTGGCGCGAAGCCGCCCGCCGCGGTGGTGCCCGACCTGCGTGTGCTCGACGCCAAGGCGCTCGCACAGCTCGATCGTCTGGGCGAAGTCGCGTGCGGTCACGCGCACCTCGTGGCCGTCGCGGCGCAGGCACTCGATCACCGGGCGCATGACCAGCACGTGCGGGCTGTTCGTCAGGTCGATCCAGATGCGCATCTTGCGGGGGACGCTAACGATCCGCGGCGCGCGGCCCTGGATCGCCGCTATCGTTGGCGCGCTCGTGCTCGTACTCGCCTCGATATCTGAGACGCTCGTCAACGAAACCTCGCGCCTCGTCCGCGACGGCGGGCTGCCTGTGATCTTCCTGCTGATGGCCGTCGGCAGCGCCTGCATCCCGCTGCCTTCCGAGGTCGTGATGCTGTTCGCCGGCTTCGCTGTCGCCGATCCCGGCCAGAGCGCCTCTCATCATCACCTGACGATGGTCGGCGTCGTGCTCGCGGGTCTGCTGGGGACGATGTTCGGCTCGTGGGTCGCATATGCGGTCGGGCGCGGCGGGCGCTTGGAGCTGCTCGAACGCCATGGCGCCAAGCTGCACATGGGGCCGGCTCAGATCGAACGCGGCGAGCAGTGGTTCGAGCGTCACGGCGAGGCGGCGGTGCTGTTCGGGCGGATGATCCCGGTGGTGCGCGCGTTCGTGTCGCTGCCCGCGGGCGTTGCGCGGATGCCGTTCGCACGCTTCACGGTGTTCTCGCTGATCGGATCGCTGCCGTGGGTGCTCGGCTTGGCGATCGCCGGGCACGCGCTCGGCAACGACTGGACGAGCGTGCGCAAGGGCTTCGAGTACGTCGACTACGTGGTCGTCGCGCTCGCCGTGGCGGGTGTCTTCTACGCGCGCGCGCGGCGGCGCCGGGCGCGACGCGACACAGCCGCCGATGCCATCGGCTGATCGCCGCGGCGGCGCGCTGCCGTTTCGTCACGCCGTGACGCTGGGCCTGCTGCAGGGTCCCACCGAGCTGCTGCCGATCTCCTCCTCGGCGCATGTGACGCTGCTGCCGTGGCTCGCCAGCTGGCCATACGCGCAGTGCAGCGGAGAGCTGCGCAAGTCCCTCGAGGTCGCGCTGCACGCGGGCGCGGGCGCGGCCCTTGCGATCCACATGCGCGGCGAGCTGCTGCACGACGCCATGCGGCTCGACCGACGGCAAGCGGTCGCGGTCGCGCTGGCGCTGGCGCCAGCGGCGCTCGCCGGCTACACGCTCGGGCCGACGATCGAGCGGACGCTCGGAGAGCCTCGCTCGATCGCGCTCGGGCTGGTCGTGGGCGGCGTGGCGATGGCGCTCGCCGACCGTCGCGCGGACGTACCCGAGCAGCACGACCGCGAGCAGCGGGTGCCCGGCGCGCGTGACGGGTTGGCTCTGGGCATCGCGCAGGCGGCCGCGCTGATCCCCGGCGTGTCGCGCAACGGGGCCACGCTCACGGCGGCGCGCGCGCGCGGATTTGCGCGCGACGACGCGCAGCGGCTGTCGTGGCACGCGGGGCTGCCGGTGATTCTCGGCGCGAGCGTGCTGAAGGGCGCACGCATGCACGGCGCCGGCGTGCCGCGCGAGCAGCGCGTCGCGCTGGCCGGCGGCGGCGCGGCCGCGTTCCTGTCGACGATGGCGAGCGCGCGCCTGCTGCGGCGCTGGCTCGACGAAGGCCAGGCCCTGTGGCCCTGCGCGCTGTATCGCTGCTTGCTGGCGGCGCTGGTGTTCGCGCGCGGGCGCCGCGCCGCCTAGCGGGCGCGCACAATAGAGGCGCATGACTGCTCTTGGGACGGTTATCGGCGGGCGCTACAGGCTTGATGCGGAGATCGGTCGCGGCGGCATGTCGACGGTCTATCGGGCGTTCGACACGGTGCTCGAGCGGCCGATCGCGGTCAAGCTGATGCACCGCGAGATCGCGGCCGACTCCGACCAGCTCGAGCGCTTTCGGCGCGAGGCGCGCTCGGTGGCGCAACTCAACCATCCGCACGTCGTGACCGTGATCGACGCCGGCGAGCAGGCTGCCCCCGAGGACGGGCTGGCGGGCGTTGGCGGCGCCAGCGAGGCGGGCGGGACTCCGTACATCGTGCTCGAGTACGTCGACGGCGTGACGCTCAAGGACGTCATTCGTCGCGACGGGCCGCTGGACATCCCACAGGCGATCGCCTACGCGATCGAGATCGCGCGCGCGCTCGGCGCTGCCCACGAGCGTCAGATCGTGCACCGCGACGTCAAGCCGCACAACGTGCTGATCAGCGAGGAAGGCGGCGCGAAGATCACCGACTTCGGCATTGCTCGCTCGCTCTCGGAGGAAGGGCTGACGATGGCCGGGCGCGTGCTCGGCACGACCGACTACGTCTCGCCCGAGCAGGCGCTCGGCCAGCCGGTGACCGGGCAGTCCGACCTCTATTCGCTGGGCGTGGTGCTGTTCGAGATGCTCACCGGGCAGGTCCCGTTCCACGCCTCCTCGCCGGTGGCGGTCGCGATGAAGCATGTGCGCGAGGATGTCCCGGACGTGCAACGGCTGCGTCCCGAGCTCTCGGCGGCCACCGCGGCGGTGGTCGAACGCGCCGTCTCGAAGGATCTCTCGCGCCGCTACACCGACGCGGCGAGCATGGTCTCCGACCTCGAGGAGGTGCTCGCGGTCGAGGCCTCGCGCTCGGGTCAGGCCACCGGCGAGGTGACGAGCGTGCTGCGCACGCTGCCGGGCTCCGCCCGGCGGCGGCTGCCGTGGCGCATGCGCCACCCGGCCCGTTGGGCGATCTCGCTCGCGCTGCTCGTCGCGATCGTCGCGATCGTGATCGCGATCGCCGCCGACAGAGCCCATCGAGGCGCCGGGCAGGCGCCGGGTGTCGTCGCGCACGCCGGACTGGAACCGGTGCAGCTGGGTCAGGCGGCGGCGCACGACTACAACCCGTTCGGCACTGGGCCCGAAAACCGCGACCTGATCGGCAACGTCGTCGACGGCGACCCCAACACGACCTGGAGCACCGAGCAATACTACGACGGGACGCTGCAAAAGGCCGGCGGCGTGGGTCTGGGGGTCTACCTGGATGCGGCGCCGCGGGTGCTCGCCAAGGCGCTCGAGATCCAGACGCCGACGCCCGGCTTTGCGGTGCAGATCTACGTCGGCGACCACCCGCAGCTCGAACTCGCCTACGGCGACTCCACGCCGCTGACGGCACGCGGGTGGCGTGGCCCTGTGGGCGCGAGCACGGATGTGCACAACGGCGAGCGCATCCCGCTGGCGCTCTCCGGGCACGCGCACCGGTACTACCTCGTGTGGCTGACGACGCTGCCGCCGCACATGGAGTCGGCGACGATCGCCGAGCTGACCTTGTTCAAGTAGGGAGTGGCTTGCGAGGGAGTGGCTTGCGCCGGCGGCGGCAGTGGCTTGCGCGCGCGTGAGGACGGCGCGCTCGCGGCGCCGCCGTCAACGGCTGTAGGAGCGCTCGCGCGCGTGGCGCGCGAGCGCCAGTCGGCAGAGCCTGTCGACGAGCTCCGCATAGGGGACGCCCGAGGCCGCCAGCAGCTTTGCGTAGACGCTCGTGGGCGTGAAGCCCGGCATCGTGTTCAGCTCGTTGACCAGCACGCGCTCGTGCTCGACGAAGAAGTCGACCCGCGCGAGGCCCTCGCAACCGGTCGCCTCGAACACGCGCACGGCCAGCTCGCGAACCTGCTCGCGCGCACGCGGAGAGATGCCCGCGGGGATCCGCAGCTCCATGGCGCCCGGCGAGTACTTCGAGCCGTAGTCGTAGAAGTCGCCGACGAAGCGGATCTCGCCCGGCTCGGACGCGAATGCCGGCTCGGCCGCCGCATGCTCGTTGGCGGCGAGCACGCCGAGGACGCCGCACTCGACCTCGATGCCGGCGGCGGCCGCCTCGACGATCGCGAGGCCGTCGTGCCTGAATGCCTCCTCGAGCGCGCCCGCCAGCTGCTCCTCGTCGCTGACCTTGGCGATCCCCACCGAGGAGCCTTGGTGAGCCGGCTTGACGAACACGGGCAGGCCGAGACGCGCCAGCTTCTCGAGCTCCGCCGATGCGTGCTCGCGCGAGCGCCTGAAGCGCTCGGCGCGCACCCCCGCGTGATCCACCTGCGCCACTCCCAGCGCGGCCATCAGCTGCTTGAACAGAACCTTGTCCAGACACACGGCGGAGGCGGCCACACCCGCGCCCACATATGCCACGTCGAGCGTCTCCAGCAGGCCCTGAACCGTGCCGTCCTCCCCAAAGGGGCCGTGCAGCGCGGGAAACACGACGTCGACGCCGAGCAGGCCGCCGCCTGCCGTCAGGCTCAGCGGCTGCTGATCGCTGCGCCATGCGCCTTCGCGGTCGATCTCCACCCACACGACCTCGTGGCCGGCGGCGCGCAATCCGTCGCGCACGGCCGCGCCCGAGGACAGCGAGACGTCGTGCTCTGAGGAGCGGCCGCCGGCGAGCACCGCGACGACGAGCGGCTCGCCGGTCATTCGGCGGGCGGCGCCGGCGTGGGCGGCGTGGTCGTCGTCGTCGTGGTCGTGGTCGTCGGTGTGGTGCTCGAGCTGAGCATGCCGACCACGAGCGTCACCGTCGTGCCCTTGCGCGCCTGCGTGGCCGCCGCCGGGTTCTGTTCGAGCACGATGCCGACCTGCGCCTGTTCGCTCGTGGGACGCGTCTGCACGGCGGACTTCAAGCCCGCGTGCTCGAGCGTGGCCTCGGCCGCGACTTCGGCGGCGCCGACGACGTTCGGGACTTCGACTTCCTTGGGCGCGCGAGCGACCGTCAGGTCGACCTCGGTGCCCGCTTTCACCGAGTTGCCGGTGCCCGGCGACTGCGCGAGCACCGTACCGGGCGCCTGCGACGCGGATACCCGCTTGGTGATGGCGCCGACGCCCAATTCGTCGTTGGCGAGAGTCGCTTCCGCCGCTTCGAGCAGCTGCCCGGTGACATCGGGCACGTGCACGGGCGCCGGGCCACTGGAGACCAGCAGCGTGATCACGCGCCCTTCCTGAACGTCCGTTTCGGCGGGGGGCTCGGTGCCGATCACGCGGCCGGCTTCGACCGCCTTGCTCGCTTCCGTCTTGATCTTCGTCTTGAAGTGCGCCTTGCGCAGCTCGGCCGTGGCCTTGGCGGCTGTGAGTCCGGTGACATCCATCAACGGCACGTTCGCGGGGCCCTCCGAGACGACGATGCTCACGCGCGAGCCCTTGTCGGCCGCCGTCCCGGCGGCGGGGGTCTGGCTGATCACGAGCCCGCTGTGGACGGTCGCGCTCGCCGCGAGCGAGGGCAGCGGACTCAGTTCGGCCTTACGCAGGGCAGCCCCCGCGGCCTGTTCGCTCAGGCCGGTCACGCGCGGTACCGTCACTGGCTTGGTGCTGTGCGTCAACAGCACCGCCGCCAGCACCGCGACACCGGCGACGAGCAGGATCGCGAGCGCCCACAGCGCGCCGCGCTGCCAGCCGGGGCGGCCGTCCGCTCGCATCGAGGGGTCCTCCAGCTCGTACTGTCCGGTTCCCGGCGCCGCCAGCAGCATCGAACCGGCTCCGGCGCGTGGCGGGAGCGGCTGCGGGGCGTGGTGTACCCGAGCATCGGGGATCGTGCCGGTGGCGGCGGCGGAGAGCGCCGGCAGCAGCTGGCGCTCGTGCTCGAGCGCCGCGATCAGCTCATCGGCGCTCGCGTAGCGCTGCGCCGGGTCCTTGGCGAGCATGCGCAGCACGACCGCGTCGAGCGAAGCCGGCAGCGCCGGGTTGAGCGCGCTCGGCGGGTGGGGCTCGGCCGAGACCTGCTTGAAGGCGATCGCGACCGCCGTCTCGCCCTCGAACGGAACCGCGCCGGTCAGCAGCTCGTACAGGATCACGCCGATCGAGTAGAGGTCGGAGGACGCGCTCACCGCGTGTCCCTGCGCCTGCTCGGGGGACAGGTATTGGGCGGTCCCCATGATCGACCCGGTGAGCGTCATGTCCGACGCGCCGGCGCGCGCGATCCCGAAGTCGGTGACGCGCGCGCGGCCCTCCTCGTCGAGGATCACGTTGTGCGGCTTGAGGTCGCGGTGGATCACGCCGCGCCGGTGCGCGAAGCGCGCGGCGCGCAGGATCTGCACCACGATTTCGATCGCGGCCGCCGGCTCGAGCGCGCCGTGCTCGCGCACGAGTGCCTTGAGCGTGCGTCCGGCGACGTACTCCATCGCGATGTAATAGGTGCCATTCCACTCTCCGCGGTCGAAGATCGCGACGATGTTCGGGTGCGAGAGCGCGGCGGCGCTCGACGCCTCGCGCCGGAAGCGCTCGACGAACTCCTGGTCTTCGGCGAAGTGGTGGTGCAGGACCTTCACCGCGACATCCCGGCCGAGCAGCTGATCCTGCGCCAAGTACACGTCGGCCATGCCGCCCGAGCCGAGACGCGAGATCACCCTGTAGCGGCCGTCGATGATCGTCTCGGGCTCGATCACGACTGCGATCCCAGCAGGCTTTCGATCACGGCTCGGGCGACGGGCGCGGCGAACGTCGCGCCTTCTCCCGGGACCGCCTTGAGCGTCACCGCGACCGCCACCCTCGGATCGGCCGCGGGCGCGAACGCGATGAACCACACGTTGTTGATCGAGTCGCCGAACTGCGTCTGCGCGGTGCCCGTCTTGCCGGCGACCTGGACGCCGGGGATCCGAGCCGCGGTGCCCGTGCCTTCCTCGACGACCGCTTCCATCATCGAGCGTACCGCGCTCGCCGTGGACGGTTTCATCACGACCGCCTGCACACGCGGGGAGATCGTCTGCACGGTGCGCCCTTCGCTGTCGACGACGCGCTGCAGGAGGTGCGGCGCCATCAGCCGTCCGTGGTTCGCGACGGCGGCGGCGACCTCCGCCATCTGCAGCGGCGTCACCGCGAGTTTGTCCTGGCCGATGCCGAGGCGGCCGACGTCGACCGATGGGCTGGTCGGCGCGACGATGCGTTCGCCGGAGTGCTCGCCGCTCGCGGACATCTCGTCGGCGGGGTAGTCGAGCTGCGGCTTGCGATCGAACCCGAAACGTTCCATGTAGCGGCCGAGCGTGTGCTTGCCGAGATGCTCGGCCACCTGGGCATAGACGGTGTTGACCGAGTGCGCCAGCGCGTAGGTGAGCGTGATCGGGCCGAAGCTCTCGCCGTTGTCGTTCTGCAACAGCTTGCCCGAGACGATGATGCCGTTACGGCCGCTGACGGTGGTTTGCGGCGTGTACTGGCCCGTGTCGATCGCGGCGGTCGCGGTCACGACCTTGAACGTCGATCCTGGCGCGTAGCCGAACTGGGTGGCCCGGTTGAGTTCGGACTTCGTCGGCGGGGTCGCGTTCAGTTCGCGCTCCTGTCGAGCCTTGCTCGACGGCGAGCGCAGCGCGTTGGGGTTGTAGCTGGGGGTCGACGCCATCACGCGCACCGCGCCGGTCCGCGGATCGAGCGCGACGACCGCGCCTTCGTGTTCGCCGAGAGCCGCGCGCGCGACGCGCTGCGCGCGCGGGTCGAGCGTGGTGATCAGCTTGTCTCCCTGGGGTTCCTTGCCCTGCAGCTGGTCGAGCACGCTCTGCAGGTTCGTCCCGCTCTGGCCGTTGAGCTGCTTGTCGCGGAACAGCTCGACGCCGGTGCTGCCGAGGTCCGGTTCGAGGTAGTGATAGCCGACGGGCTGCGCGAACAGTTCACCGGTCGGGTAGACACGCTGATAGACGCCTTCGCGGCCGCGCACGCTGCGCGCGAGCACGGTGCCGTCATCGGCCAGGATCGGCCCGCGCTCGATTCGCTCCTGCTCCAGCAGCGTGCGTTTGTTGAGCGTGTTGTCACGCAGCGAAGCGGCTTCGAAGATGCTCCAGCGCGACGTGAACGCGATCAGCAGCGCGAACAGCGCGGCGACGAGCCCGTAGACGCGCACGATCGGGCGGTTCAAGACGTGCGCCTCATTCGAGCTGTTCCAGTTCGACGCTGCGGATCAGCGACGCGGCGTCGGCTTCCGAGCGCAGTGAGTGATCGAGCAGCGCGCGGCGTCTGGCCGACGTGAGCGTCGAGGCGCTGACGCCCGATACGTACTGGCTGCTGTAGAGCGTGAGGTTGCCCGGGAGCTTGTACGGCAGACCCTCGTACATCGTGACCAGGCCGCGGCTGTTGGTCGCGATGAAGTACACCGACTGCAGCGCGAGATAGCCGCCGGCGGCGACGAACCCCAGCGCCACGGCCACGAACGCGAACGCTTTCGCGTGACGCAGC
>JASLHP010000386.1 GCA_030149625.1 Solirubrobacteraceae bacterium | reverse complement strand
GCCGATGATGTCGATCGCCTCGTCGAACGCGTCGGGGTCACGCAGCGCCGCCAGGTCCGTCAGCGCGCGCAGCCGCAGTTGCGAGTTCTTGTTGCGCTTGACGGCCGTGAGCAGAAAGCGGCTCTTGAGCTCGCCGGTGCGATCGAAGTGCAGCATCGCGCGCGCCCGGCGCCAGCCGTTGGGCGCCACCCGCGCGCCCGCCAGCGCCGCCCACAGGTGCTGCTCGCCATAGTCGAGGTGCTCGACCGCGATGCGCCACAGCTCGCGCTCGAACACCTGAAAGCGCCGCTCCTCCTCCGCGCACACCGGCAGCACGCGGCGCTCCACGCGCATCCGGCGCCCGCGACCGCGGCGCACGGGACCGACCACGATCGCTCCGCCTCTGTAGACGTCTCTGTCGAGCAGGGAGTGCAGCGTCACGACCGGGTCGTCGTGCTTGGTCGCCGGATGCACGAAATCGACGACGAGCCCCGCCTCCTTGCCCGGGTGGCGGCGCGTGACGCGTCCGACACGCTGCTGGTAGATGCGCTTGGACGCCGTCGGCGCCAGGTGCACGCACACGGTCGCGCGCGGGCTGTTCCAGCCCTCCGCCAACAGCTGCGCGTTGATCAGCACGTCGATGTCACCGCGCTCGTAGCGTGCGAGGATCTCCACCAGCTCGCGCTTGGGCGTCTCGCCGGAGACGCCTTCCGCCTTGATGCCCTCCGCGCGGAACGCTTCCGCGAGGTTGTAGGCGTGGCGCACGCCCGCCGCGTACACGACACCGGGAACGCCGTTGAAGCGCGTCTTGTAGAGGTTCGCCACGGCGAGGTTGAAGGGCTGCTGGTCGAGCAGTTTCGCGAGCTCGTCCTGGTCGAACTCCGTGTCGACCTCGCCCCGGCGCAGCGGCACCTTCGCGATCGTACGCACGCCGACGCCAGGCGAGATGCGTACGCAGCGCAGCGGCGCGATCACGCCGCGGCGCGCCGCTTGAGCTAGGTCGAAGCGCGAGGTCTGCGTCGGGAACAGATCGGTGACATGACGCGCGATCAGCGCGCCTGTCGCCGTCATGCCGATGAAGATCGGGCCTGTCCACTCGCGAATCGCGCCGCTCGTCTTCTCGCCGAGCGCCGTGTGCGCCTCGTCGCAGATGACGATCGTGTACGCGCTGGAGATCTTGCCCGCGTTGCGCACGAACCACTGGTAGGTCTCCACGGTCACCGGACCCTTGACCGAATCCTCGCCTTTCAAGAGCGGCCGGCTGATGCGCTTGGAATAGCCGCGATCGCGCAGCTCGCCCAGGAATTGGTCGACGAGGTTGCGCCGGTGCGTGAGGATCAGCACGCCGCCTGTGTGCGAAGCCTCCACGAAGCCGAGCGCCGCGACGGTCTTGCCGGCGCCGGTCGCGTGCTCGAACCAGAAGCGCTTGGCGGCATTCGGGTCCTCGGGCTGGTCCGCGAGCGACTCCTCCTCGCCCTCGCCCTCGTCGACCCAGTCGCGCGGCTCCTCCTCAGGGTCGCTCTCCTGCTCGAGCTCGTCCTCCTGCTCGAGCTCGTCCTCCTGCTCCTCGTCCGGCTCCTCCTCGAGCTCGTCGTCCTCGTCCTCGTCCTCGTCGTCGTCGGGCGCGGCGCGCTGTACTGGCCCGAGCTCGTCGTCCTCGTCGTCCTCGTCCTCGTCCTCGTCGAGCTCGTCGTCCTCCTCGTCCTCGTCGACGCCCTCGACCTCGGCGGCGTCGGCACGGGCGGGGCCATCGCTCGCTCCGTCGGGCCCGAGGATGTCCGCCGAGGCAAGCAGCTCCGGCGACGCAGACGCGAGCGCGCGGCCGTTGCCGTCGGCGCTGCGCTGCGCCTCGGCCAGCAGCGCCGTGAGCGTGCCCGAGAGCGCGTCGACTTGGTGCGCCGAAAGCACCGTCCCGTCCTCCAGCTTCGGCTCCTCGTCGGAGAGCAGCCGCTCGAGACCGAGCAGCAGCGAGAACTCGCGCCGCCACGCCGTCGAGGGGTTTTTCGTCTTCGGATCGGCCTCCAGCTCATCGAGCGCACGGTCCAGCGCGCGCCGGCGGGGAGTTCCCGACGCGAGCGCGACAGCGGCATCCTCGCCCGCGTGCACGAAGCGCTCGCGCACGAATTTTTCCGCGCGAGCTATGTCGGCGGAGCTGGGAATGGTCGCGGCCGCGAGGGCCACTGAGGTGGACTCGGCCATTGCAGGCTGTGGACTTCGAGACAGAGCCGCTTTCGAAGCTTGACTTCGGCGCGACTCGAAAGATGGCGCCCCGCGGCACCGTTCGCCGGGTGCTGATCGCGACCCGGCTCTGACGTAGCACCAGGATATAGCACCCAGAGGCGCGATTGAAGTGCACGCGATCTGACACCCTTACGGCGGTGACGCCGAAGAGCCTCTCGATCACGATCGCGATCGCTGCAGTTCTCGTCATGCTCGTCGTCGGCCTGCTGCAACTGGGCGGCTCCGCGCCGCCGGCGCCGTCGAGGCTGACGCTCACGCAGATGCGCGCGCGGCTGGCCGGCTCGCCGCCGGCGCTGGCTGCGCTGCACGCGCAGGCCAACGAGATTGTCTCCGGCGGCCTGTCCGCGCTCCGCGCGCGGCTGGCGGCCCTGCACGGGACTCCCGTGGTGATCAACAAGTGGGCCTCGTGGTGCGAACCATGCCGCGACGAGTTCGGCGTGTTTCAGCGCGTCTCTGTCTCACGCGGCCGCGAAGTCGCGTTTCTCGGGATCGACTCCGGCGACAGCCGCGAGCACGCGCTCGCGTTCCTGCGCGCCTTTCCGGTCAGCTACCCAAGCTTCTACGACCCCGGCGGGCAGGCAGGGCTCGCGATCACGGACTCGGGCAACACGCCGGTGACGGTGTTCATCGACCGGGGCGGCAGCAAGTTCATCCATCAGGGTCCGTTCCTCAGCGTGGCCAAGCTCGAATCCGCCGTCAGGCGCTACGCGCTGGACGCGTGACCTTGCGAGAGTTGCGCATCGACCCGCTGAGCGGGCACCGCACGATCGTCGCCGGCGAGCGCTCGCGTCGCCCCGGGGGCGAGCCGCGCTGCGAGCCACCCGAGCCGATCGATCCCGAGAAGGATCCGTTTGCCGAGGGTCACGAGGAGCGCACGCCGCCCGAGCTCTACGCGCTGCGCCCGGCCGGTGGCCCGGCCGACTCACCCGGCTGGACGGTGCGCGTCGTACCGAACCTCTATCCCGCGCTGACGCCCTCCCAGGAAAACGGCAGCTCGGCCGCACCGTTGCCCGCGCCGTCGGAAGTACGCGGAGCACCCGAGCTGTTCGCCTCGCAGCCGGCGACCGGCGCGCACGAGGTGATCGTCAACGGCCCGCAGCCGGTGCTGTCGCTCGCGGAGCTGCCACTCGAGCAGGTCGTGGCCGCGGTAGCGACGTGGCGCGAGCGAATGCGCGCGCACGCCGGCAGCGCCTACCTGCAACTGATCGTCAATGAGCGCCGCGAGGCCGGCGCGTCGCTGCCGCACACGCACGCGCAGCTGTACGCGCTCGATTTCGTGCCCGCGGCTGTCGCGCGTGAGCGCGAGCGCGCGAGCGCGTATACGACACGTACGATGGGCCAGAGCCTGCTGGGCGATCTCGTCGCCGAGGAGGTGCGCCGGCGCGAGCGGGTCGTGGCGATCGACGAGGAGGCCGTGCTGATCGCGCCGTACGCCTCGCGCCTGCCGTTCCAGCTGATGCTCGCGCCGCGCAGGCCGCGCGCCCGCTTCGAGGACGACGGCCCGACGGGCGCCGCGCTGCTGCACGACGGGCTGCGCCGCCTCGCGCGCCACCTCGGCTCCAGCCCGCCGCTGAACCTGTGGGTGCGCACCGCTCCGCGCGGAGCCGAGGACTTCTGCTGGCGAATCGACGTGCTGCCGCGTCTGACGCATCTCGCCGGCCTCGAGCTCTCGACCGACGTCAACCTCAACATCGTCGCGCCGGAGCACGCCGCGAGCGTGCTGCGCGATGCGTGAGCCGCGGCGCGCAGCGGCCGGCTAGGCTGGCTGCAGCGATGCCTCCCGAGCAACGTTTCGTCCCCCGCTTCGCCGCCGAGCCTCCCCAGGAGGAGCTGCCCTACGGGCGCTGGGAGGAGCGGCTGTGCCAGGAGTTCTTGGGAGCGGCGCTGCGTCTCGATGCGGAAGGCCAGGATCTGGGCGGGCCGGGGACGATCGTGTGGTACCCGGACCGAACGTGGCACGGACACACCTACGTGCCGGGCACGACGCTGACGTCGACCGGGTATGAGCTGTTCGGCTATGTGCGCTTCATCGCGGGCGGCGAAGGCGAGGAGCCAAGCGACTTCGCCGCCCACGTCGACTTCACCGACGAGACCGCCGAGCGCAATCCCGATTGGGAGCTCGACCTGTGCGACGAGATCATCGGCACCTGGCGCGGCGAGTCGGCGGCGAGCGCGACGATGACGCTCGTGTGGGGGCGCCCGCTGATCTCCGGAGGCCGGATCGTCACCGCCGAGCTCGCCGACCTGGCGGTCGATCAGTGCGCGCTGGTCGAGGAGCGCTTCACGCTGATCGCCCCGGACGACTACCGTCACGACCTACTGGACATCAAGCTGTTCGACGGCCGCGGGAAGGAGCTCGCGCGCGAGTCGCTCTACGACGAGGACGAGGACGAGCACGACGACGGAACCGCGGCGGGCTGATCACGGCCCCGCCGAGGTGTAGCCGCTAGCTCGTCCTGCAGGCCGCGAGCGCCTGCGTCTTCTCCGCGCTCGGAATCGGCGTGGCGTCGATCACTTCGACGCACACTTCCTTCGCCGCGGCGCGCGCCGCGGCGAGATTGCCGCTCGCGGCTTTGTTGCAGATCCCTTCGACCTTGACCTTCAAGCTCGCCGACAGCGTCGGCGCGTGTTTGACGACTGACCTGCACTCCGCGACGGCGCTCGCCAGCGCGGCGGTGCTGACAGGACCGCTGGGCACAGCGCTCGGGATGGCCGTGCTCCTGCTCGCGCTCGTGGTTGCGCTCGCGGCGGTGGTTTTGGATGTAGACGCCGCCGGCGGCGAGCTGCTCGTGGTCGAACTGCTGCTCCCGCAAGCCGTGATCAGCGCCGCACAGAGCAGGGCGACGGCGAACAGCGGAGATCGCCTGGCGGTCATTCATCCCCCTTGGATTCGAGAAGCACCGGATCGGGCCGCGTGGCCACAGTCACACGGACGCGAAGCCAAGGCTAGCGGGCCGATCGGCGCAGCCTCGCCCCTCGTTGCGAGTAGCATTTGGCGCATGCCGCAGCTGACGGGTTACAGAGACGAAGGGATGTTCGGCACCGTCGAGACAGTCGGCACAGCCGGCGTCTTCGGCCAGGTGATGGGACTCGTCGCGGTCACGCTCTGCTTTTACGCGCTCGGCTCCTACATTGGCCGCGAAATCGGCGAGGGCCCGTCGATCGTCTGCTTCATCGGCGGCTTCGTGTGCATCCTCGGGCTGAACATCGCGCGGCGCTCGGAGGCGCTCTCGATCACGCTGCTGTTCGCGGCCGGGCTGCTCCTTGGGCTCGGCATGGGCGGCGTGCTGGATCGCTACGCCGAAGCCGAGCCCGACGCGGTCTGGCAGGCGGCGGCCGCGACCGCGCTGTTCGTCGGCGGACTCGGCAGCGTCGGCTACGCGATCCGCCGGGACCTCTCCGGGGGCTACCGGATGCTGTTCTTCGCGTTGCTCGCGCTGATCGTGTTCGGTCTGGTGACGGTGTTCGTTTCGATCCCCGGCGGCAACGTCATCTACGCGCTGCTCGGCCTCGGCATCTTCGGCGCCTACACCGTGCTCGACTTCAACAGGATGCGACGCGCGGGCATGGAAGAAGCGGTGCCGCTCGCCGCCGGGATCTTCCTCGACGTCGTCAACATCTTCCTGTTCTTCTTGCGGCTGTTCGGCGGCGGGCGCAACTAGCCGCGAGGGACAAGCGAGAGTGCCCCCGCCAGGAGTCGAACCTGGATCTACCGCTTAGGAGGCTGGCCCAGGCGGTCGCCAGAAAGGCAGCATCTGGGCGCAACTGCAAGCGTTTTGGGCTATCTGAGACGACCTTGGATCAGGCGGGATTGGGCTCGATTCGGCGGGGTTTGGGCAGCGGAATCGGGCTGCTGCCCAAACGAATAGAGGATCGCAGGACTCGAGTAGTCTGCCGCCTGATGCCCTCGATCAATTCGGTCGCTGATCCCCTTGGGCGCACGGTCCACCTGACCGACGAGCGGTGGGAGCACATTGTTGGCGGTCACCCCTACATGGCCGCGCACCAAGCCGACGTGCTCCGCGCCATCCGAGAACCATCGGAGCGAATCGAGCAGGCACGCCCAGGCCAAGACTGGTTCTACCTGGAGGGCGCAGGCCCCAGTCGCTGGCTCAAGGTCGTAGTAGCCTTTGACGAGGACTCAACTGGGAGAGTTCGCACGGCGTTTCCCAGGAGAAGCAAGCCATGAGCGTTCAGATCGGCCCATACACCTTTGATCGCGTCCGCTACGACGCCGAGGCCGACGTGCTGTATCTCGCTACCGGCAATCCCGGACGCGCCGTGGACTTCGATGAGACGCCCGAGGGCCACGCCGTGAGCTACGACGCCGATGGAGCGCTGGTCGGCCTGACGCTCGTCGATGTGCGCCGTCTGCTCGAGAACGCAGACGGGGGAAAGCTGACGATCGAGCTGCCGACCGTGGCGGACTCTGCCGAGCTGAAGCTGGCCGTAGCCTGATGCTCTCGCAAGTCGTCTGATCCAGCTCGTTCGGGAAAGCCCCCGCCGCTGCCCAAAACCAGCGCACTACTCGCCTGATTCGCTCCACGGCGGTGGCAGGCGAGCACGCTCCCGCTCAGGGTCGAATGCGAAGCCCTTGCGCCACCACTCGAGGAGCTTGTGGTGGACGAGCGAGCGGTCGAGACCGTCGCGCATGTGGTCGGCGATCAGGTCAGGGATCGTGTAGTCGAAATCTTTAGCGGCAGCACGCTCGAAATCGACGTCGCGGATAAGCGTCAAATGCGCTAGGGGAACGTGGCCGTATTCTCCTTCGGGGAAGATGATCGAGTGCGTCCAAGCCGGCACCTTGCCGCGGGCGCGTAGCTGTTCCTCGGCGGGATCGTCGTCGTGGGGCGGCAGCAGCTTGCCGAATGACACTATGGCGCAGTGCTCCTTCGGGTCTTTCCAAGGAAGCACGAAATACCGCGCGCGACGGGTCATGGAGCGCCACTTGTAGGCTGCGGCACCAACCCTGAGCTGCGCGGGACAGTAGCGTCCTTCGTATCCGGCTTTGCGTAGCTCGCGTCGGGCTCGGTCCTGCCAGCGGCGCTCCTCAGCGACGCGAAGCATGCGCTCCGCCTCTTTCGGGTTCGCTTCCCGGTCACGCTCGATCGCGTCGAGCAGCTCTCGGTCCGCTCTGAACCACTCCTCGCCGGCACCTATGCGCAGGTGGGCGAACCGTCGCTGCCACTGCTTCTCTACCTTTTCGCCGCCTGTAGTCACGTGCAGGATTTCAAGCTCCTCTGGCGAGCCGGTCTGCAGGTCGCCGCGGCGGCCGGTCGGATCGACGCTGTGGCCGATCTTGATCCGTGTGTGGTCCTCCGTGATGAAGAAGTAGGCGAAGTCTTCGGTGCCTAGGTCTGCGGGCGGTTCGGCCGCTGCAGGTGCGCCTTGCTGGGGCAGCACGGTCCAGTTTCTCGGTACCACTCGAGGTCGCATTTGATGGAGTCATCAGCCACTACGAGACCTCGGCGACTATCGGCGAGCATGGCTCTGAACTCTGCGCGCCACGTCTTTACCGAGGCTGATGGTCGGCCCGCCAGCAGGGTTATGAACTGCTGCGCAGGCTAGTAGACGGATCGCCGTCGCCGGATGGCGCTGAACCCGACGGTGTTTAAGCGGTAGCGGTCGTCGCTATCCGCCAGCAGGTAGCCCCAGCCCTTGCCACAGAGCGGCATCTGAGAACAGCCGAGCTGGCTGTCCAAAATGTGACTTCTCCAAATGCCCCCGCCAGGAGTCGAACCTGGATTTACCGCTTAGGAGGCGGTCGTCTTATCCATTGGACTACGAGGGCGTCGCACGACAGCAGCGAAGGCTACTCGCGCCTACGAGGCAAGGCGCCTGCCGTCGACCGACTCGACGGTCTTCCGCCAGTCGCTTCGCTGGCCAACCGCTCGAGCTCCTCACCCACGAGCCGGTGCGTGATCCACTCGGTCATCGTCTGCGCGCCGATACGCCGGTAGAAGCCGAGCGCCAGCTCGTTCCAGTCGAGCGCCGACCATTCCAACCGCTCGCCGCCGGACTCGCGCACGTGCGCTGCGACCGCCGCGAGCAGTGCCTTGCCGACGCCGACGCCGCGATGTGCCGGACGCACGAACAGGTCCTCGAGCCACACGCCCTGGATCGCCAGGAAGCTCGAGAACGTAGGGAAGAACACCGCATAGCCGGCGACCCGCGAACCGCGCTCGGCGATCAGCGCCGAGGCCGCCGGGCGCGTTCCGAACAGCGCGTCGTGCAGCCGCTGCTCGGTCGCGCACACCAGCTGCTCGAGGTGCTCGTACTCCGCCAGCTCCCGGAACAGCTCCAGCAGGACCGGGACGTCTCGCGCAGACGCGGCGCGTACGAGCGGGGCCTCGGCGAGGTCCTCGTGCTCGACCACCCCCACGCAGGTCAGCCGGCCTGCCTGTCCGGGCGCTCGGGGTAGATGTCGTCGATCGTGCTCAACGCCACGTATGGCGCGCCAGCCGCGCGCTCGATCGCGGCGCCGCCGCCGGCCAGTCGGTCGAGCACGCTGACGACGCCGCAGATCCGCAGGCCGTCGTCTTGAAGCGCCGCGATCGCGGCGAGCGTCGAGCCGCCCGTCGTGACGACGTCCTCCACGACGACGCAGCGATCGCCGGCGTCGAGAGGTGGCCCCTCGATGCGGCGCTGCAGCCCATGCGCCTTGGCGTCCTTGCGGACGAAGAACGCCTTCGCGCGCGCGCCTCCGGCGAGCGCCGCGCACGCGACCGCATCCGCGCCCATCGTCATCCCGCCCACAGCGGTGCCCTGCCAGTCCTGCACCTGCGCGGCGAGCAGCGCCGCGAGCGCGGCGAACCCCGCCGGGCGTAGGATCGCGCGCTTCGCGTCCACGTAGTAGGGCGCCAGCGCGCCGCTCGTGAGCGTCACCTCGCCGATCACGAGCGCGTGCTCGCGCAGCTCATCCGCCAAGCGTGCGCGCGCGCCGCCGAGGTCGCTCGTATATGCGCCGATCGTGTCCACCCGGCCACCTAATCTAGCGTTGTGATCAGCCTGATCGTGCGCCTGCTGCGATTGGCGTCGTTCGTGATCTGCTTGATCGTGATCGCGTCCTTCGTGATCTTCGCAACCGGCCAGACCAAAAGCGCGTCGAAGCGCCAGACCGAAGCGGTGAGCGGCAATGCGAAGTCGAGCGGCGCCCACGCGAGCGGTACGAGCGCCCACGAGAGCAGCCTGCACAAGGACATCGACGAAGCCTCCGACGAACTGACCTCGCCCTTCGCCGGCATCGTGTCGAACTCGAGCGAATGGGCGGTTCGCGGCGTGAAGCTGCTGCTCGCGCTCGCCGTTTATGGCTTCGGCCTCAGCTACCTCGCGCGCGTGCTGCGCGTGAGGGTGTAGACGCCCCGGCTAGGGGCCGGCGTCGGCGCTCACGCGCGCGCTGCCGCCGCCATCCTCGTCGTACACGTCCACGGGCGTGCCCGTGCGCACCCACGCGTAGATCGCCGGCGCATCCGGGATTGGCACGCGCAAACAACCGTGGCTGGCGGCATACGTGGGAACTTCGGCGTAGCCATGAATCGCGTAGCCGCGGATGAAGTAGTTGGAGTCGACCATGCCCTCGCTGTTTTCGCCGGGGGTCTTCTCGTAGACCTGGAAGCGCCCGATCACGGTTGGGGTCGAGGGCTTGCCCGAGCTGGTCGTGTAGATCCTGTACACGCGGCCGCCCGGTTCGATCTCGGCGAGCACCTGTTTGGTCAAGTCCGCCTCGACGTGGCGCCCGTCGCGCGGGTAGCGCACGCGGAAGCCGCCCTCGTGGCGCGCGAGCAGCCTGAACACCTTCCCGCCCGCGTACGCGACGCGTTCGAGCCCCGTCATCTTGCGGTAGGCGATCAGGGCCTGGCCGGTCCCTTCGTCGAAGGTGCCCGTGAGCGGCACGGCGTAGTGCAGCGCGTCGAGCTCGGACTGCAACAGACGTACGGACTGCCCGCGATCGCCCGGGCCGAGATCTGGCTCGACGAACCTGACCGCCGGCGCGCGCGCGCTGAACGCCTGCTGCTGGGCGGTCGCGGCGTGCGCCGCGCGCACCGACAGCAGACCGCCGTGGTGGCTCGAGAAGTCCAGGTCAAACTGACCCGCGCCGTCGCCGAGCGCCACCACGTTCGCGACGTTCGCGCCAACCTTGCGGCCGTCGAGGTAGAAGTCGACCGCGACCGTCTGGCCGGCCACGTAGGGAGTGACGATCCCGCGCACCGCGATCCGGGCGCCGTCCAGCGCGAACAGAGGCCTACCACCCACCTTCCGCAGCACCAGCCGAAGCCGTCCCGGCGCGGGCGCGCCGGTGGTCGTGGCCGCGGGCGGAGCAGGCGAAGCGACAGTTTCGGCGTTGGCCGATTGAGCCACGAGCGTGCACGCGAGCACTGCACAGAGCGCCCCCAACCGGCAACGACGGCGCAGGCGACGGTCGCGGCTCATGGGCTCATCCTATGCGCCGGGGCGGCGAGCTCGGCCTCGGCGGCAGGCTCGTCCTCGGGCGTGATCAACCCGGCGCGCTCGAACAGCGCCACGAGCGTGCCGATCCCCGCGAGCGCGCAGACGGCGAGCACGAAGAACTGCCACCCCCAACCCTCCAGGCCAGAGAACGCGAGGCAGTTGTTCAGCGAGTGGGCGATCATGCACGGGTACAGGGAGCCCGTGTAGCGATAGAGCAGACACAGGCCGAAGCCCAACGCCGCCAGCGGCACGAGATCGAGCGCCGGCGCCGAGCCATAGTGGACGCCACCGAACACCACGCCGGTGATCAGCGCCGCCGGGAACGTCCCGCGCCAGTTGCGCAGCGCCGTGAAGATGAAACCGCGGAACAGGAACTCCTCGCAGATCGGCGCAACCACGCATGTCAGCGCGGCGCTCAGCAACAGCAGCGCTGTGCCTTCGTTGGAGCCGAGCGTTTCGAGCACCTTCTCTTCGCTCGGGTGAGCCGCCGCGGACCAGACTGCGCTCAGCACGATGAAGGCTATGAGCAGAAGCACGATCAGGCCGCTCGCCGAGCGCCATCCCGCACCGGGGCGGCGCAGGCCGAACTGCCACGCGCGCACGATCCGGCCGCCGATGTGCGCGAAGTAGACGGCCGCCAGGACGAAGCCGACGTCCTGCACGACAGTGTCGGCGATCGTCACTCCAGGCGGGGTGTGCGAGCTCGTGATCTTCACGCCGAGGAGCAGCGCCGGAACCTCCACGACGAGCCCGCCCACGAGCGCCAGCGCGAGCCCGCCGATCAGCGCGAGCGGCGCGCTCCACGGCGGCCAGCCCGTCGTCGGCGAACGCGAGCGCTCGCCCGCCACGCGATTGAGCGCGTCCACCTCTACGCCACCCAATGCCAGGT
The DNA here is from genome assembly GCA_030149625.1 of Solirubrobacteraceae bacterium. Next base: position 3,502 of record JASLHP010000386.1, on the reverse strand, counting down.
GGCGAACTGGGCGAGGAAGCCGACCATCAGAGCCGTCGACAGCAACAGCGCGGGACGCTGCAGGCGCGGACGTTCGGCGAGCCACGCCGCGAGCCAGATGCCGAGCGGGAACAGCACCAGCAGGAAACGCGGCAGCGACATCAGCGGCTGCGCGGTGACCGGGTAGGACAGGGGCAGCGCGAGCGCCGCGAGCACGTATGCGCCATACGCGAGCGGCAGCCGGCGCAACACGCCGATGACAGCCGGCACCGCCGCCACGAGAAATGCAACGAGCATCAGGTTGTGGCCCGCCATCACAAATGGGCTGTCCTTGCCAGTCGGGAAGTAGATGTGACGACGCTGACCCGAGAGCAGCTGACGGGCGCCCTCGAACGCCGCGCGTAGGCCATCCCAAACGCCGGCGTAGGGGCCCGCGAAATGCCTTGCCCACACTTCCTGGGCATGCAGCGGCGCGAGCGGATCGCCGCCCGCGGCGGCCAGGTAGGCCCCGTAGACAACCGCTCCGAGAGGCAGCAGCGCGAGCCACAGCACGTCGCGACGCAGCGCGTAGCGCGGGGCGGGCAGCCGCCCGCGAGCGTTCCGGCGATCGATGGCGCGATCCGGCGCACGGTCCTCTCGAGGCCCGTACAAGTAGATGATCAGAGCCGGCAAGATCAGCACGAGGCCCGTGCTGCGCGTGGCGCCGGCGAGCGCGCCGAGCACGCCCACCCACGCCCAGCGCCCATGACGCGCGCTCCAGAACAGCCCGACCGAAAGCGCCAGGTACAGCGACTCGGAGTAGACAGCCGAAAAGAAGAAGGCCATCGGCGCGAACGCGGTCAGCGCGACTGCCAGACGCGCTGCCGTAGCCGCGCGCTCGCTGCTCGGCGAGGCCCACGTGCCACGCCCCAGCTCGAGCGTGACGAGGCGATGGATGCCGTACAGCGCGCCCGCCAACGCGCAGCTCGACAGCAGCACGCCGGCGAGCACAGGAGGCACGCCGAGCAGCGCGATTCCCCGCAGGCCGAGCGGGTACAGCGGGAAGAAGGCCGTGCGCGAGGACGTGTAGACACCGAGGTCCGGCCGGTAGCCGTAGCGGGCGATCACCAGGTACCAGGCCGAGTCCCAGCGCGCCGCGGGGGCGGCGAGCAGGTCTCCGAGCCAGCCGAAGCCGCCGGTGATGCCAGGTGGATTGAACGCTTTTCGCTCTGGCCCGAAGCCAAACGCGAGGACCGTGCCAACGCCTGCCGCCCACACGAGCAGCCGCGAGCTCCACAGCGCCCGCCAGCTCTCACGCGCGGCGGTCATGCGAGCGGGGTCCGTGCGCAGACGCGCAAGCCACGCCGCAACGGCAGACGTCCTACGCGCGGGCGCCGTCGCGGCAAAGGCCCGCGGGCGATCCGGCGGCTGCGCGAGCTCGCTGGCTTCGTCGCTGATGGCGAGCTCGGCGGTATCGGGGTTCATGTCGAGATCGAGCGTACGGATCACCGCGCTCGCAAGCGGCAGGAAATCACAACGACGCACGGTAATCTCGAATCCGGAGATGTCCCGGCAATCACGAAAGCGACGCCGAAGCCGCGGCAGCACGCGGATCCTTCTGGTGGGGGCAGCCGCTGCCACCGTATCGCTCGTGGTCGGCGTGATCGCAGCGGTCGGATATGTCCTGCACGTCGCGCACGACACCCGCGGGCTGAGCGAGCGCACGGCACGTATCGGCGGCGGCACCTCGGAGGTGTACGCCGCCGACGGCGCGCGTCTGGGCGCGATCCAGTCCGACGAACTGCGCACACCGGTCGGCTGGAGCGAAATCCCAACCGATCTCAAGAACGCGACCGTGGCGATCGAGGACCAGCGCTTCTACAAAGACGACGGCATCGACGTGACGGGGATCTTCCGTGCCGCCGTCAAGGACCTCGTGCACGGACAGGCCCTGCAGGGAGCTTCGACGATCACGATGCAGCTCGTGCGCAACCTGTACCTCGGAGGTGACGAGCACACGTTCAAGCAGAAGATCGCCGAGGCGAAGCTCGCGCTCGAATACAACGAACACCACAGCAAGCGCTCGATCCTGAACAGCTACCTCAACGACGTCGACTACGGCACGCTCGGCGGCCAGACGACGATCGGCGTACAGGCGGCGGCGCGCATCTACTTCGACAAGCCCGTCTCGCAACTGGACCTCGAGCAGTGCGCGCTGCTCGCCGGCCTGCCGCAGGCGCCCTCGCAGTACAACCCGCTGCTGAACGCCGCGGCCGCCAAGGAACGCCGGAACGAGGTGTTGGCGAAGATGGCCGAACTGCACTACATCACCAGGGCGCGCGCCGCGGCGACCGAGCGGGCACCGCTGGAGACTCACCGCGGCTACTACTACTCGGAACGCATCGAAAAGTTCTTCTTCGAATATGTGCGCCAGCTGCTGATCGAACGCTATGGCGCGAAGACCGTCGAACAGGGCGGGCTGAAGGTCTACACGACACTCGACCTGCGCATGCAGCATCTCGCGCGCAAAGCGATCGCCGAAGTGCTCGACGAGCCCGGCGACCCCGCGGCGGCGATCGTGACGATCGATCCGCATAACGGCGACATCGAGGCGATGGCCGAGTCCGAGAGCTACGAGCAGTCGCAGTACAACCTCGCCGCCGACGGCCACCGCCAGCCAGGCTCGACATTCAAGGCGATCGACCTCGCCGACGCGCTCTCGCGCGGCATCGATCCCTACACGACCTATTACTACTCGCACACGCTCGAGCCAGGCTGGCTGGCGGCGGAACCGAAGTACAAAGTGCAGACGTTCGAGGGTGTCTCCGAAGACAAGTCGATGAACCTCGTCACCGCGACGCTCAAATCCGACAACACCGTCTATGCGCAGCTCGCGGCAGACCTGGGTGAGGAAACGGTCACACATACCGCGTATGAGATGGGCGTGAAAGAGCACCTGCTCGGCAACCCGGCGCAGGCCCTCGGTGGCCTGCGAGTAGGGGTGACGCCGCTGGAAATGGCGAATGTGTATGCGACGCTCGCCGACGGCGGCTACCGCAACACGCCGATCGCGATCACGAAGGTCGTGTTCCCCAACGGGCACGCAGACGAAAACTGGGGCAAGCCACACCGCGTGAAAGTGCTCAGCGAAGCCGTCACGGCGGTAGAGACGAGCATCCTGCACGAAAACGTCGAGGCCGGCACGGCCACACGCTCGGCGATCGACTGTCCGACCGCGGCCAAGACCGGCACGACCGAAGAACTGATCGACGCATGGCTCGACGGTTACACGCCGAACTACGCGACGGCCGTGTGGATGGGTTACCCAAAGCGCGACATCCCGATGACGGACGTGCACGGCGAGCCACAGCAGGGCGGCTATCTGCCGGCAGAAATCTGGCACGCCTACATGGCGGCGGTCACCGAAGGCCAGTCATGCGCTCCGTTCCCGCCATCCAAGGAAGCGATCGCCTACCAGCCGTTCTACGGCAAGTACGCGAGCACCGGCCTTGCGCTCCAGGCCCAGGAAAGCTCGAGCTCACCC
>JASLHP010000358.1 GCA_030149625.1 Solirubrobacteraceae bacterium | reverse complement strand
GATTCGCTTCAGCTCGACCCACGCGGACTGCCGAGCGGCGACGACCAGGTGCAGGTGCTCGCGACCGACATCTTCGGGCAATCGACGCTCAGCGCGCCATCGACGATCCACGTCGACGGCGTTCCGGCGAGCGTGCGGGTGACGCGCACGGACGGCGGCCACGCGGTGAGCGTGCGCATCACCGACCGCTACGCGGGCGTCGCCGCGAACACGGTGTCGGTCAGCTTCGGCGACGGCGACAGCGCCCGCGGGCACACGCGGCTCAGCCACCGCTACCGGGCCGCCGGGATCTACACGATCACGGTACGAGTGCGCGACAAGCTCGGCAACCAGGCGATCGTGCGGCGGCTGGTGGACGTCTCATGAGGCGTCTGCCGCTCACGGCGGCGTGCGCGCTCGCGAGCGCTGTGCTCTTGCTCCCCGCGGCCGCGCGCGCCGACGTCTACGGGCCGATCGAACTGGTCTCGCAGGGCTTTCTGCCGACGGCGGCGGTGGGATCCACGCCCCAGGCCGACTACGCGCACGATCCGGCGATCTCGCTCGACGGTCGCTACCTGACCTTCGACGGTTCGTTCGCCGGTCTGACCGGGGTGTGGCGGCGCGACCTGCAGACGGGAGAACTTCGCGCGGTGGCCGTTGGCCTGCCTGCCTCCGGCAGCGGCAGCTGTGAGAACACGCTCTCGGGGGCCAGCGCTCCGTGCGACGCCGTGCTGCCCTCGATCAGCGCAGACGGCCAGTACGTGAGCTTCACGACCGCTGCGCCGCTTGCCCCGCATGAGGACGACAACGACCAGCCCGACGTCTACGTGCGCAACATGAACGTGGAAGGGACGGAATCCAACGCGGAATCCGAAGCGTGCGGGGTCGCCGAAGAACAAGCGTCGCGGGAACTCCAGCAGCGCTGTCCGTTCACGCTGGTCTCGGCGGCCAACGGGAGCGACGAAGGTCTCGCGTACGCGGCGGAACCAGGGCGCGGCTCCCTCGCCGAGGGGCGCTCGGCGATCACCGCCGACGGTGAGCGGGTCGCGTTCGTGACGAGCGCTGTCTCGAATCTGGCGGGCCCGGAAACGCCTGCGATGCAGGTCGCGGTGCGCGACCTCGCGACCGGCGAAACCCAGCTGGTGAGCACGCGCTATGACCCCGCCACCGGCGAGGCGATCCCCGGGGAGCCGGTATCGGGCGAAGAAGCCGGCAAAGACTACGGCGCCGCGTATGACACCGGCACGCCGCCCGGCTTCCCGATCGCGACCGGGAGCTATCTGCTGACGCGCCCCGTCGGCGCTTCGATCGACGCCGAAGGCAACACCGTCGCGTGGCTCGGCGTCAACGTCGCCGAGCAGACGCGCGTACTGCCGGGCGAACCCTTTCACGCGGCCTATGCCGAACCGCTGTGGCGGCGGATCGGCGAAGGCGCGGACACGCCGACGCGACACGTCACCGGCGGCGCGGACCCCGAAAGCCCGGCGTGCGTGGCCAGCGGCGAGCAGGCTCTGCCGGGGACCGCCTCATCGGCAGATCCATGCCAGGGACCGTTCGTGACGAACTCCCTCGACCCCGAACAGGGCATCTGGGGCGCCGGCGAAAGCGTCAGCGACTTCATCCCCCAACTGAGCGCCGACGGCTACACGGTCGCGTTCCTCGGCAGCGCTCCGCTCCTATCGCTGGGAACCGACTTCGGGCTGGGCACGAAAGCGCGGCACGGCGATCTGTATGTCGTCGACATGCACCCAGGTCTGACGCGCACCCAGGCGCTGCGCCCGCTCACCGAGCTGGCCAGCGGTGACGAAGGCAACCTCGCCACGAACGCGCCGATCGCCGACCTCGCGGTCTCGCCCGATGGGACACAGGTTGCGTTCACGACCCAGCGAACCGAGTTCACGCTCGCCTCGCCGGCCTTCGTCAGCTCCACCGCCGCGATCCCGGGCCTGGACGAACTGTTCGTCGCGGACCTCGCCGATGAAACGCTCACGCGCGTGACGCAGGGGTTCGAAGGCGGCGCGAGCGCGCATCCGCACGGCGAAAGCCGCTCCGACCAGGACCCGTACACGAGCGAAGACGACGGTGCGCTCTCGCCTTCGTTCAGCGAAGACGGCGACACGCTCGCGTTCTCCTCGACCGCCTCCAATCTGGTCTACGGCGACGGCAACACGCCCGCGGGGATCGCGGAAGGCGCGTTCGACGGCGCTGACGCATTCGTCGTGCACCGCCAGGTCTTCCCCCCAACCCCGACGCCCCAGGAGATCTCGAGCCCGCCGACGCAGCCGGCGCCGGCGGCCGTGAGCTGGCGCCTTGGCTCGAGCGCGCTCTCGCTGCCAAGCGGCGCGGTTCGCGTCTACGTGCGGGTCCCGGGCCACGGCGCGCTCGCCGCGCGAGCGCAGGCATCGGTGCGCGAGCGCGTGGTTCACGCCGTGCGGCGCGCGGAGCGTGGGTCCGCCCGCCGTCGGCGTGTCACGGAGACGCTCGTCAGGCGTACGGTCGCGACCGCGGCCAAGCGCGCCGAAGCCGAAGAAGGCGAACTCGTCACGCTCACGCTCACGCCGCTGCCGAACGCGCGCAAGCTGGCCTTCACGAAGGGAGGCCTGTCGGCGACCGTCACGCTCACGTTCACCGCCGCCGGCCACGCCGCGCTGCACGAGACGCTCGACGTGGACTTCGTGGGCGTCAACGCACACAAGGCGCGGCTCAGCGCGCGCAAGCGTCGCGCCGACTCGACCGCCTCCCGGGTGTCCGCGCGATGAGCCGGGCTCGAAGCAGCCGCGCCGGCGCGCCGGTCGCACTCGCGCTGCTCGCGGCCATGGCCCTGTGCTCGCCGGCGAGCGCGCTCGCCGAAGAATCCGTCGCGACGTGGCGCTCCGAACAGCCCGCGCCGCCACCGCCGCCATCCGAAGTCCAGGGCTCGAGCACGCCGATACCGCTGGGGCACATCGGGGACGTCGAGTTCGTCGCGCCCAACCGGGGTCTGTTGATCACGGCTGGCAACGGCAGCACGATCCCCGCCGGGGTATGGGCCTATGACGGCGCCGGCTGGAAAGAGCTGGCGACGGTCTGCGGCGCCACCGACGGGCGCATCGCCTGGGCGGGCGAGGACGAGTTCTGGACCGTGTCCGACGGTCGCGCCGGGCAGAGCCAGAGCAAC
>JASLHP010000306.1 GCA_030149625.1 Solirubrobacteraceae bacterium | reverse complement strand
AATGCGCCGCTCGTGCTCGTCACCCTGACGCTGATTGCTCGCGGTGTACCAGCGGACGCCGGCGCGCCGGCAGCCGGACGTCTGGACTTCCCGGGGGCCATCTTGGCGGCGGTCGCACTCTCGGGTTCGGTGTTCGCTGTGACCGAGGAGCCCGCGCGCGGATGGAGCAGCGTCGTGGTCGGCTCGCTCGTGGCGGGGGCTCTCGGAGCGATCGCGTTCGTCGCGCGCGAGACGCGAGCTCGGGCGCCGATGCTCCCGCTGAGCCTGTTTCGCGAGCGCAACTTCACGATCGCAAACGTGGCGACATTGACCGCCTACCTTGGGCTAGGGGGCGTGATCTTCCTGCTGCCCGTGTTTCTGCAGGAAGTCAGCGGTTACAGCCCCGTTCAGGCGGGGCTCGCGCTTCTGCCGGTCACCTCGCTGATGGTCGTGCTCTCCCGCCGCTTTGGCGCGCTCGCGGACCGCATCGGGTCGCGAGCGCCGATAAGCCTCGGGGCGCTGGTTGCTGGCTGCGGCCTGCTGCTGATGGTGCGTGTCGATCAGCGCGCCGACTACCTCAGCGAGGTCCTGCCGGCGCTGCTCGTGTTCGGGTTGGGGCTCGCGATGCTTGTCGCGCCGTTGACAGCCACCGTCCTTGGCGCGGTGCGGGAGGATCACGTCGGCGTCGCCGCCGCGGTGAACACGACGCTCTCACGCGTCGCGCAGCTCTTCGCGGTCGCCGTGCTCGGCGCCGTCGTCTCCGTTGCGTTCGCTGGTCGCGTCGACGCGACGCTACGACGGTCCGCGATCGATCCCGCGGGCCGTGCGGCGATCGGCCGCGCCAAGCGACAGCCTCTCGGCTCGCCCGGCCTAAATGGAGTGCCTCCCGGCGAGCGGGCGCTGCTGCGGGCGAGCTTCGAGGAAGCGTCTGTGCACGCCTTCCGTGTCGCGGACACGATCGCAGACGTGCTCGTCGTCAGCGGCGGCCTGATTGCGCTCGCCGGAATCCGTAATCCGCGCCGCAGGGTCGCCGCCGAGCTGTGTCCAGCCGGGGCGCTCTGCGGCGCCAGCCAAGAACTCATCCATGCCCGCCAGGATCGACGCTCTGACCGGAGTCTCGTCGGCCACGCGCTCGAAGCGCCATCGCCGCGGCCGCGCCTGTAGCTCGCGTCTCCGGGCCGCCGTCGAGCACAAGCGTCCGGCCGTGAGACGGCCCACCACCGCTGTGACCGGCGTACGGTCGTGAGACGGCCCACCACCGCTGTGACCGGCGTACGGTCGCCGACGTCACCGGCGCGCCGCTGTTGGGTTCGCGCCGTGTCCACCGCGGGACGTGCGCGGCGTGGTGGACTGGCCGCTGTGCCGGATGGCGATCTCGAGATTTCTGCCACTGGCGGTGAGCCGCCACGCATTCGCCTTGAACGGCGCCCTGTCTGGTGCTTGGTTCTCGATCAGCCCGAAGCTCGCTAGACGCGAAAGCAGCGAGGACGCGTGTGCCTTGCTCTCCACTCCCACGCGCTCGGCGATCTCCGCGTTGCTGAGCCCCGGCTCGGCGCCGATCGCGCTCAGCACTGAAGCCACACGGTGGTTCATTCGCCCGCCACGACCTCTCAGCACGTCGAACGCGACGCTCCGTGGCACCTTCGCGGAAGCCTCCCGGCGAATCGCCTGCTCCAGCTCGGCGCCAGCGGCGGTGAGCGTCCACGCGTTCCGGCGCCCACGCTTGCGGGCGTTCTCGATCAGCCCACGCCGCGCGAGACGCGCGAGCAGTTGCGAGATGCTGTTCGCATCCGCGATCCGCGCCCGTTGGGCGATCTCGCTGTTGCTGAGGCCCGGCTGCGCGGCGATTGCGCGCAGCGCCCGTACGGCAGGCTCGCTCAGACGGCCACCCGACCGCCACATCAAGTCGAGCGCGGCGCTGCGCGCGGGAGCGGGCGTCTGGCGCCCGATCCCCTGGTCGAGCCGGCGGCCCCGGTCGGTGATCAGCCACGCCTTCGGCGCGCCTTTGCGGTGAGCCTCGCGCACGCTTTCCACCAGTCCCAGTTCCGCCAACAGCTCCAGCAGCCGCGAGATCCGGGCGGGGTCGACTGCCGCGCGTGCAGCGACTTCCCTGCTGGTCAGCCACGGCCGATCGCCGATGACCCGCAACGCGCACACGGCCCGGTGATCCAGACGACCAGCGAACTCCTCCGGCAAATTGGGTATGGCCCGCGGAGCGCGAGCGTCCCGAGCCCTCGTGCGCAGCTCCTCGCCGGAGCCAGTCAGTCGCCACGCCCTGGCACCAGAGCGCAGCGCGGGAGCTCGCTTGTCCTCGATCAACCCAAGACGCGCCAAACGCGTCAACAGCCGCGAGACGTGTGCAGGATCCTCGATGCCCGCGCGAAGCCCGACCTGTGCGTTGTTCAGCCCCGGCTCGCCGGCGATGACGCTCAGCGCCTCGATCTCGCGGCGATGGATCGAACGCCGGCCCGGAGCGTGCGTCGTGTCGAGCTCAGCGCCCGGCGCCGACGCGCTGAGCCTCCCGCCGCCGAGCGTCAACTCCCGCCGCGCCGCGCGAGCCCCGAGGAACGGCGTCGTCGTGAAGCTCATCAGCGGCCCCGCGAGCTCGACGAGCGGGCCCGGCTCACGCTCGGACAGGCGCGCGTGGAGCACGCCGAGCACACCGCTGGTGACGGCACGCGCCGTCAGCGGAGGCGGATACGCGCGCGCCGGTGCGCGTTCGTCATCCAACAGCATCGCGACACGATCGAGCACCTCCGCGCGACGCGCAAGCACCGCGGGCCCCGCCAGCGCCGAGCCAACCACCAGATGTCGCGCCAACACGGGCTCCTCGTCGAGGAACGCCAGCAGCGCCAGCAGACCGGCCCGCACGGCGCCTAGCCAGCCGTCCCCCGCCCGACACGCAGCACTCACCACCTCGGCGGCCAGCGCCAACGTCAGCTCAAACGCCTCCAGCTGCGCCGCCTCGCACCGAGCGAGGCAATCCGCGAACGTCTCACGCGAGAGCTCCACGCCCCCGTCGCCATCCGCGAGCATCAGTCCCTCGAACGGAAACTCACGAACAGCTTCCGCGGCAGCCACCAGCTCACGCGCGCGCCGGCGCTCGATCCTCGCTGGACTCATGGTTCTGCTCGCGGAGACGCTCTTGGCAGCGCGGCGTGTTATCTCTTCATCGCGTCATGCGCGCTTCTTCTTCTTCGCTTTCTTCGCTGGCTTCGCCTTCGCGCAGCCGGTGACGGTGAACTGCGTGCGCTGCTTGATCACGATGCCGTTCTGAGCGACGAATTCGTTTGGCATCACGAGCGAGCTGGCGACGCGCTCTTTGACCCGCCTCGTGACGGTCCGCTTGTGACCCTTCGCCCCGATGGTCGTCTTCTTCTCGACGCTCTTGTTCGTCGTCACCTTGCACAGATCCCCGTTGGCGCCCAACGCCGAGTACGGCCCCTCGGGAAGCGTCAGTTCAAACGTGCTGAAGGGAGCGTCCGGAACCGTGTTGAACGTGGTGCTGGTGATCCCGTTCTTGATGCGCGTGGCGCCGACCAGATCGACCGTGACACCGTCGCCCTGCAATACGAGCGTGAGGCTGGGGAAGGCTTCGTCGCCATGGCTCACGAAGATCGCGGGGCCCTGCAGAGGGACCGGCAGCAGCGGCGTGTGCACGACGGCGTAGCCGACCTTCGATTCCGAGGGACAGGCCGCGGGGTCGGCTTCGAACTGCTTGGCGATGCACGCCTTCTGCAACGTCGTCAGACGCGACGGAAGCTCGATCGGAAGTTCGACTTTGACCTTCGCGATGTCCGCCTCCGTGCCCTGAGAGACACCGGGATACGACACCTTCGCCGTCAGCGACGCGCCGTCGAGTTTCGAGGTATCTCCCGAAGTCGTGACAGAGAATTTCGGAGCAAATTCGAGGCTGCGACACGATCCGACTTGAAAATGGCTGGCGATCGGCGCGCTCGCACCCGCGCCGCCCACACCCGGCGGCGGCGTGCCCGTCGCGGTGCCCGAGAAGGTCTGCGGGTCGCAGTTCGTCGGGTTGACCATGAATTCCGGCCGTTCGATGACGGCGTCGACCTCCCGCAGATCGGTCGGTACGCCGGCGACGATCTGCGGCAGCGGATCGGTCGTGATCGTCAGCGCCGTCGTCGTCGGGTCGATTTCGATCTTCGCGCGCACGCGCTGCGTCGGCAGCGTGAACGGGCCGACGTGCAACGGCACGACGATCGACAGCCCAAACGGTGCGCCGTCGTAGGATTCGGTCAGGTAGATCGGCGCCGGTTCCTGCCCCGGTTCGGGCACGACCAGCGGATACGGTCCGGGGCCGGACTCGACGACCGTGTGCCCGATCTTCGACGCTTGCGGGCACGTGTTCGCTTCCGCTTGCGCATTCGTGCACAGCGGCACTTTCGACAGCTCGCCGGTGAGGCCCGCCGGCGCTTTGAACAGCAGGCCCGAGATCCGCTGCTGACCGTCTCCGCGCTGCAACAGCAGGCTGAAGTTCGTAAAGCCGCCGGCCTGGTCGGTGGTCGAGCCAGCCGTCAGGGTCGGTGCGAAGGGGAGCGGTGACGAGGAGCAGGCGCCGCCGGCGGGGCCTTCGGCGATCGCGAAGCTGGCGTTCGTGTCGAAGGCGGAGATGAACGGGCTGCTCCAAGGAGTGAAGTCGGCGGTCGTCTCATACGAGCCACATTGCGTCGGGGTATCCAACGCCGCTTGCGGACCACCGCTGAAGACCAGCTTGAAGTCCGTGAACGGCAGCTCGGGAGTGCCCTCGAACGTAGTCGTCAGCCGGCCGGTCCGTTCGTCGAGGTGCACAATCCCCACGAGCTTCAGGTTGACGCCGTCGGCCGAGGCGGCGACGAGCAGCTTCAGTTCGGGGGGGTTCGACGCAAGCACGTAGACGCTGCCTTCGAACTGCTTTTCTCCTGTGCTTTCGATCAACGGAGATTTGATCGTGACCGTCCCGACTTTCGAGGCGTTGGGGCAGGACGGGGGACCGTCGTTTTCCTTGCCTTCCGACTTTTCCGCCGCGGTCGTGAGGCCGTCTTGAGATGGCGAGCAGCTTTCCAGCCCCGCTGCCTGCCCGGGGTTGATCACGAGTCCTTCGGGGAGCGTGACCTCCGTGTTCTGGATGTCGGCGGTGCCGAGCTGTTCCGGTTCTTCGAGGCCGCCGATCGGGGGCTTCACTTCCACGGTCAGCCCCGCGGGGGTGTCCGCCTTGGCGGTGTCGGGCGCGGTCGTTATCGCCGGAGCGAAAGCCAGGTCGCCGCAGCCCGTGAACCCGCTCGCTTCGTCGTTGGCGTCGTGAGACAGAAAGCTCAGCTTCGAGGTGGTGGCGAGATCGCCCCACGGGTGGGCTTCGATCGAGAATTCCTGCGGCTTTCCACACGACGTCGGGAGCGTCAGGAACGGGCGATCCTCCGGGCCACTGAATTCTCCGCCGAATTCGTGACCGGATGAGAAGCAACCTCCCTGCCCGGTTTCGATTTCCTGTCGCGAGCACCCGCCGATAACTCCAGTGCGCCATGGATCATGGCTCTTTTCCCCGGGCACGTTCCATAGAGTGAGCACGGACCCGATGACTTCCTTCTGGGCGGCATTGTTGATGGTGGTGAAGAGCCCGTCATCGCCGCCGGTACGCACGCCGGCTTCGATGTACGTGTTGACGCCTTCAAAAGGAAAGCCCAGCTCAGCCGGGACTCCCGGCGGAGGCACCAGGTTGTAAACACGAAAGCCCACTTGCCCTGGAAACTGGGATGTTCTTATGAGCAGCACGCCAACCTGGCTCGCGTCGGGACATTCTTCGGCATTGAACTGCGCGTTCGTGCATTGCGGCACGGCCGTCGGGTCGCCAACGAGCCCAGGGGGCAGATCGATCACGAGCTTCCTTGCTTCGCCGCCGGCCGGACTGAGCCCTTGGTCTTCGTTGCCATCGATGAGGGCGTTTGCGAGATCGAAGCTGAACGTGAACTCATATGGATGGGAGCCCGCCTGCGTGTCGATCGTGCCGTCAGCGTTCGAGAACCATGCGTCCGCCCCCACGAGTTCAAACGGCAGCGCATTCGCGCTGACGAGGACTGGATCCTCCGTGCTGGCGGGCGTGGGCGCGCCTCCGCCGGCGATCGTCACGTGGTTCGTCTCGTGTTCGCTCGCGCCGCCCACGGCTTTCACGGCGATCGCTAGCTCCGGCTGGAGGTTCGCGCCTGTGGCACGAGTGGGCATTCCACCGCCGCCTTCGATGCTAGGAAGCGTCGCCGGGTTGTTCGTGCAGCTGACCACGGTGGCTTCCACGATGTGAGGGGCCGCGCCCTGGCCGTTCCCCCTGCAGTCCCAAAGGGCGTGCCCGATCAACGGCTCATTGCCGCTACCGGTTCCTTCGATTCCGTTGCCGGTACTTTCCACCTCGCCCGCGTTGGTGGCCCTCAGTCCCGGCGGCAGGACATCCGTGACCGTGATCGGTTGGGTGTCTTGCCCAAGTTCGTTGAGACTGTTCGCAGCGGCCGCGCCAACGTTGAACACGTCAACCTCGATCTCACCTCTTCCCACCGGCCGGATGTTCGTGGGGAACGTGCGTGCCGTGAGCTCCCAGCCGGAACCGGGGACTTCCGCCAACGCGGGGGCCGTGCAGAGAAGCGAAGCGCATATGTAGAGGAGAAGCGCGGCGGTCGCGGCCATCGCTGTGCGCGAGAGCAGGGCCTGGGCTCGGGTGTGGGAAGCGCTCATCTACTTGGCCCTCCTGTCGTCGTTGACTTTGGGCGGGGCTTTTCTTGGCTTCTGTTTCACGACCGCGTATCGCTTGCGGGCGCGCTTTTCACACGCGGCGCGCGGGTGCTTCGCTCGCAGCTTGCGGCACGCCTTCAGCGCCTTCGCGAGCTGCTGGGCGCGTGTCAGCGGCTTCGGCTTCGGTGTCAGAGGTGCAGGAGGAGGAAAATTTCCGGTGCCACTGAACGTGGCGCTCGGAGGGGCGGCGAACTGCGGGGGCGCGGGCGGAACGCCCTGACAGCCGGTGCCCTCGCATGCGAGCGATGTCTGAGGAAAGCCACCGTCGACACGCACGTCGTAAAGATGGGCTTTGTCGTCCTTCGGGCCGACTTCTCCGAGCGGGCCACGATGGGTGATGAAGACGTCGTCGCCGCTCGCGCTGATGTCCACCAGGAAAGAGAAGTCGCTGCTGTCGCCCCCTGAGAGCAGGAAGACGCAGCCACCGTCGAGCCTCGCCGGCACTGCCACGGGACAGCTTGCCTGGCCTTCGCGCTCCCACTCATAGACGTCCTGCACGCCGTTCGTGTCGGAGGGCACCAGCGGCTGGCTCGTGTCGAAGAAGACCTGGGCGCCGTCGTCGGAGATCCATCTGTGCATGACCGTGGTGCTCCAGCTGTACGGCAGGTAGGTAGCGCCGGCGCCCTGCAGTTCCCCGCGCGTTTCATGCTCCGGGGCTCCGTTTTGCTGACACGATACGCAGTCCAGGCGATCGGTTTCGGCGTCGTACACGAACACCTGCTCAGCGTGTTCGCCTTCCAGCGTGTTGTCGTAGCCCGTGAGCGGCCGTCGGGACTCCAGCACCAGGCTCTCTCCGTCCGGGGTCACCTCGGAGGTTCGCCCGCCGATGAAGGCTTGCCAGTCACCGAACTGCCGACCACCGGCCGCCCCAAGGGCACCTCCGGAGAGGCCATCATCGCCATTTGCGAGCGTGGCGATGAACGTCGGGCTTGCGCCATGGAGAAGGTAAACGTTCGGTTCTCCTTCAACCGCGCCTTCGTCATGGCTGTTCGTGTTGCCAGCGAGCTTGGCGTACGCCACGATATACACGAACGCACCGTCTTCGCCTACCGAGTTCATACCTAGCAGCCCTTCGACTTCTGCTGAGGTCGCCGTGATTCTCGTAGCGCTCGCGGCAGCGGAGTCGTATCGCCACAGAGCCCCGCCTTCGGTGTAGTAGGCATAGCGACCGTCCGGCGTCGCCATCCAGAATTTCGCCGCGCCAGCCGAGACGGCGAACGTGCAGGCATCGTCCGGGTCAAGGCATTCGCCGGTTGCGCTCAGCGGGCTGGGGCTAGCCGTCGGGTTCTCGGTGACGTAGATGCGACCAGCGTGCGGTTCGTCTTCGGCGGTCCAGTACACGAGACGCCCATCCGAGGACAACGCTCCCTCGAAGGCAGACGGCTGACCTTGGCCATCCGGACCCCCGACCGTGCCCGCTGCCCGGCCTTCGCCGTGGGGAAGCACGTTGACCGAATGCATCTGCCCGCCGGCGGCGACATAGATGTTGCACGTGCGGATGCATTTTTCGTTCGCATCTACACCGAGCGTCGGCGTCGAGAAGGCGGTCAAAGCCGCTTCGCTTTGAAACAGTGTCTCTCCGCCAGCAGCTCCAGCGAACAGCGGCAAACCGCATCCTCGCGCGGGGATGCTCGCGGGGAGCACGGACGCGCGAGATCCATCAGGGAGCGTCTCTTCGAGGATCCCGGAACATTCGGCGGGGCCCTGCGGCGATGCGGAAGCCGCCACCACCGATGACTGAGAGGCCAAGATCGTAGAGGTGAGTTCGGGCGAGAATGCTTCGAACAGATTTTTTTCAGCGACGGTCGCGTTTTCGGCTGGATTCCCTGGAGGCGTGATGTCGTGTGGTTCCCAGCCGGTCTTGGTCCTGACGGCCAGGAAAGTGTTGCCGGCGCCTTTGCCGGGCGTCCCATTCGCAGAGGCTTCCTCAGAGGGGTCGCTTACGTAGGCGACGCGTTCGCCCGAGGACGCGGCTTGAAAGAGCAGGACAGTCTCGATGTCTTCCGTCCGCCCAGAAGCACCCGCGGGAACATATGTTTCGCCCGGTTCGGCTGCTCCGGAGACCAGCTCGTACTGCCTGTCGTCGGGCAACCCGGTCGCGGACGCTTCCGTCGCCAGAGGCGTCGTGAAGCTGGTGTCGGCTCCGTAGGTCGTGCCGGCTCCGTTGGTGGCCACGAAGCGGAAGTGGTATTCGAGCCCGGCCTGCACGCCGACCAGCCTCTGCTGCACTTCGACAGCAGCGTCGGATGCTCCTAGGCTCTCGACCGTCGTCGAGGAGCCATAGCTGTCGCTGGTGCCATATTCGACGTCATAGGTGGTTACTCCGCCGAGAGCGTCGATCTTGGCGCTCACCGTGACTTCGCTCGACCCCAGGTTCGAGACGGCCTCTGCTTCGATCGGCGCCGCCGCGAGCGTGGCGAAGACCTCGTCGGGACCGTCCACAGGCGCACCCTGAGAGTTGCTCGCCACGACACGGTAGTGATAGGTGGTTTCGGGCTGCAGCCCGACGAGGCCGGCGCTCGTGCTCTGATCGCTGCTTTCCGCGCCGATGTCCGTCGCAGGGCTACTCGAGCCGTAGGTTGCGGTCGGGCCGTATTCGACGCGATAGTGCGTGTCGAACCCACCGGGGTTGATTTCGCCGTCGATTGTCGCGGTCGTGTTCGTGATGTCGGTTGCGGACTGCGCATCGATCGTCGGAGGCCCGGTCGTGCGGAACGCCATGTCCCGACCACGGTTCGTGCCATTGGCGTTGGTCGCAACGATGCGGTAGTGATAGGTCGTGTCCGGCGCGAGTGCGGTCAGGTTGGCGCTCAGCGCGTGCGTGCTCGAGTCAGATCCCACATTTGCCGCCGTTAGCGGCGATACGGACCCATACGCTGTGCTCGTCCCGTATTCGAACTGGTACGTCGTGGCGGTGGCGTCCGGGTTCACGGTCCCGGCGATCGTCGCGGTCGTGTCGGCGATGTTCGTGGCCGCCCCGGTCGCGACATCGGGTAGCAACGCCGGAGTGAAGACGTCGATCTTCCCGGCCGTGGTGTTGGCGACATAGACGTCGTTGCTGGCCGGATCGACGCCTAGCCCCGCCCCGCCGCTGAGGTCTCCTTCGCCGAACGTGTCTGTCGCTGGGCAGCCGCGTTCTTCTGGTTCGGGGATGACCGTGCAGGGGGAACCGCTCTGCTCGCTGACGACTCCCGGGCTGGAGAATGCGAAATGTTCGATAGTCGCGCCTCCGTCGATGTACAACTCGCCCGTGAGGGCGTTGACGGCGAGGCCGGTGCCGGTGGCGAGGCCTAGGTTCACCTCGCCGTGTTCGCTGCCGGAGCTTGCGATCTCCTCGACGCCGGATCCGTTGACCTTGAAGAGGTTCCCTTCCGCGTCGACCGCGAGCCCCGCGGGAGTGGTGCCGCGCGGCGTTTCGAAGTCCGTGACGAATGCGCCTTCTTCGGTGAAGCTAAAGAGGATGTGCGGTTCGGTCTCGAACACGTCGAGGGTCCCCGTTGCACCCACGGCGACGCCCGCCAGTTCGGCGAAGGGCCCGGCGTGGACGCCTGGTGGTGCGGTCGCGGCCGAGCCGTCGAGCTGTCCTTTGACGCCCCACGATTCGATCAACGCACCCGCTCCGGTGAACTTGCTGACGAGGCTGTCGCCCGGATCGCCTACATACACGTCGCCTTTCGATGCACCCGTGGAGTTGTCGACCGCGAGGAACGTCGGCTTGGTGAATTCGCCCGGGCCCGAGCCTTCAGCGCCCGGCTGGCAGGCCACGAGCCCTCCGCACACGTCGACCCCCAGTCCGCCCACATCCTTGCCGAAGGCGCGAACAAACGTGCCATTCGCTTCGAACTCGTCGACTCTGCGGTTGCCCGTGTCCGCGACGTAGACGTCATGTGTCGCGTCGTCGATCGCGATGCCGCTGTTGAAAGCCAGTTCCAGCTGGCCGGTGCCAAGGCCCCTTTCGCCGAAGGAGCCCGCGAGCAGGTGGGTGTTGAGCGCGAATGCCGGCGAGGCATGCGCAAGCATCGCCGCGACGGCGGCGGCCGCAAGCACGAGCAGACGAGCAGCCCGCGTGCGCGTGCGCTCGACGCCGAGGTCGCCCGGGAGGACGGGCCGCGCCTTCACGGCAATGACGTCCGACTTGATTTTGAGCTCCTCGATGGGATTCACTGATCGACCTTTCGCTTGCTGTGCTCAGATGACGCATGTGACGCCGGGCCGGGACCCGAACCGACTGGCGGGCCGGGCGGGGCCGACGAGCGACCCGGCCCGACGCGCCGTCTCGGTTCCTAGAACTTCACTGGTTCGTTCAAATGTGTCCCGTCGTTCACCACGAATTGTCCAGAAATTCGCAGGTACGATTTGTCTTCGGATTCCACGAACGGGCATTCACCGCTGACTATGAGCGGAAAGTTTTCGGCCGTGAGCGTCAAGACCGATTTGGAATATTGCAGTTGCGATGTTTTTTCACCGGCTTTGAACGTCACTGGCAAGGTCACTCGTCCTTCATTGATGAGGGTGCAGCCTTTCCATTTGATCGTGATCGCTTCTTTTTCTGGCAACGTGATGCTTCCCGTCGTCGTCGTGGCAGCGGTCAGCGTCCAGGACCCTCGTGCGGTTACGCTGGCTTCCGCGGTTTTGCCTTCTTTCGTCATCTTCCCGGTGCACGACGAGCTCCCGATGTTCTGAAAGTAGGGGAGATCGAGCGTCATCGAGGCCTGCGCCGGGCTGGGAACCGTGCCGCCGATTTGCGTCAGGGTGCAGGTCACGGGATCTTCGCCGCCGATCAGCAAGACGACGTTTCCGCTCGTCGCGAGCATGTTGTCTCCCGCGGGCGTGATCGTGGTCGTCGAGGCGCTAGCGATCGCGATTGCGATTGCGCTTAGCGCGAGCGCCACCAGCAGTCCCGACGTTATCACTAGGTTGCGTTTTCTCATCTGCTAGAATCTCCTTTTTCGTACAAAGATGCCGGGGCCCTCTTCGTGCTTGAAGGGCGGGCTCCGGTACCTGCGTTTATGTTGACCAGCGCATCCCACGTCGGCCGCAGCCTCGTTGGATACATCCTGGGGGACCCCATGGGAGGGCGCAATCCGCGCGATGAGCCGTACGTAGACCCGCGTGCACTCGACCGGCGGACACACGACAGGCCTGGGCTCACCCGCGCCTTCTCATAGAACTCCTCCCACTCGCGACAACGGCGCCACTCCCTCCTCGTAATGCTCCGCCAGCACGGGCGGACTCAGGCGCCAGGGTGGCGCTCCGGCTCGCTCTCGCTCGCCCGGCGCTCCTCTCCCCGGCCGTGGACGACATGGTCTAGCGACTGGCTGCCAACGTCAATACCGTTAAGTTAGGCATTCGTGCGACCCGCGCCGTGGCGCAATTCCGCATCACAAAGCCAAATCTCTGATGTGCGGCGCTGCTCGTGGGCGCTTTAAGTGGGCCCGCGACGCGAACCTGGGTGTATCGTTTACGACGATGCAAACGTCTGGGGGACTTCTTGTCAATGGCTGGGTGAGGCTTGCGTGAAACGCGGGGAAAGGGTGCATGTCGGCGAAGCACGCGCTGCTGGGACTGCTGCTTGAGAGCCCGGCGTATCCATACGAGCTCGGCGACCGGTTGCAGCAGCGGCTGGGTCCGGCGTGGGAGGTCAAGTCCGGGCAGCTCTACCAACTCGTCAAAGGGCTAGAGGCGGACGGGCTGATCGAGCGCGTCGAGGACCGTCCTCGCGGTCGCGAGGACCGGCACGTGTTTGCGATCACCGACGAGGGCGCGACGGAGTTCGAGCGCTGGTTCCACGAGACCGCGAGCCCCGTACGTCTGTGCCGACGCCCGCTGCTGATGCAGATCACGTTCGCGGGCCCGCGGCGCCTGGCGGACGCGATGGCGAAGGTCGACGCGTATGAGCTGCAGTGCGCAAAGCTGCTGAAGGAGATCGCGCGCGTGCGCGAGGCGGTGCCCGCCGACGGAAGACTCATCCGAGCCGATCATCTGCTGCTTCGCTTGAACCTGTCAGCCGACGTGTTCCAGCTGGAGGGCGAGCTGCGGTGGGCTAGACACGCGCGCGAGATGCTCTCCTGGCTGTCCAACCGCGAGGCGGTCTGGCCCTCGGCCCGAGAGCGCTCCGCCGCCGATGAGCGGCGCGAACGCGGCAGCGCGCGTAGAGAGCTGTTCACGCGCATGGCCGCCGGCGAGTCTGACCGCGCCGGCATGCGGCCACCCGAGCAGGATCCAGCCGGCGAGTGAGATGCTGCTCTCGCTCGAGCACGTGTGCAGGCGCTTTCAGAGCCCCAGCGGCGAGCGGGTCGCGCTCGACGACGTGTCGCTCGAGCTGGCGCGCGGGCAGATCGTGGGAGTCTTCGGCCCCAGCGGCTCGGGCAAGACCACGCTGCTGCGAATCGCCGCCGGCCTACAGGCTCCCGACAGTGGGACCGTCATCTACAACGGCGAGCGCCTCGACCGAATGCCTGCGTCCGAGCGCCAGCGCTACCGCCGGCGGGAGATCTCATGCGTGTGGACGACGCAGGCCTGGCAGGAGCGGCTGTCAGTGCTCGACCACGTCGCGCTGGCGCTGCTCGTGGATCGTCGCGACCGGCGCCTCGCCGAACGACGAGCACGCGAGGCGCTGCTCGCGTGCGAGGTCGAGCACTGCCTGGACATGGAGCTCGCGCAGCTCTCCGACGGCGAGCGCCAGCGCGTCGCCATCGCTCGCGCAATCGTCACCGAACCGCGACTGCTGCTGGCCGACCGGCCGGCCAGTGGGTTGTCGCTCGCGGAGCAGGAGGCGATCATGACGTTGCTCGCCGCGCTCGCGCGCGAGGCGAAGGTGGGCGTGCTGATCACCGAGAACGACGCCGAGGCGCTGCTGCGAGCAGAGCCCGTCCTGTACCTGCGTGACGGCAAGCTCGTCAATCCCGAGCCCGTCCACGAGCGCGGCAGGATCTACCGTTTCCCGGCAGCCGCCTCGCTCGATGCTTGAGCTGGAGCGAGCACGCAAGCTCTACGCGAGTCCCGGTGGGGCGGTGCAGGCCGTGGACGAGCTCAGCATCAGCGTCCTCGCGCGAGAATTCGTGACGATCTTCGGCCCCAGTGGCTCAGGCAAGACCACGCTGCTGCTGCTCGCCGCGGGTCTGTTGCGCGCGGACGGCGGGAGAGTGCTGTTCGAGGGCGAGGACCTCGCGCTGATGCCCAAGCGAGAGCTGCTCGCCTACCGGCGCACCAAGCTGGGGTTCGTCTTCCAGGACTTCAATCTGCTCGCGGGCCTGAGCGCCGAGGAGAACGCCGCGATGCCGCTGCTGCTGGCGGGTGTGCCACACCGCGAGGCACGCGCGCGAGCGCTCGCCCTGCTCGGCGACGTCGACCTCGAGCGTCGTGCCCGCCACACTCCCTCCGAGCTCTCCGGCGGCGAGCAGCAACGCTTGGCGATCGCGCGAGCACTGGTGAGCGCGCCCAAGCTGATCCTCGCCGACGAGCCAACGGGCAACCTCGACAGCGCGACGGGGGACGCAGTGCTGGAGCTGCTGAGCACGCTGCCACGCGAGCGCGGAGCGGCGATCGTTCTCGTCAGCCATGACGCGCGCGTGGCGCGCTGCGCCGACCGCGTGCTCGGCATGCGCGACGGCCGGCTCACGGATCCCGACGTGCACGCACAGGCGGCGTTCGGCGGATGATCGGCTACCTGCGGACGCTGCTGCTGTTCTACCGTCGCCATCTGCGCGTGCAACCGTTGCGCGAGCTGATGGCGATCGTGGGGGTGGCTGCTGGCGTCGCGCTGCTGTTCGCAGTGCAGGTCGCCCACCAGAGCATCACCGGCTCGTTTGAAGAAATCTCACACGGCGTCGCCGGCAAGGCGACGCTCGAACTGGCCGCACGCGGCCCGGAAGGCTTCGACGAGCGGATATCGGAAGAAGTGGAACGCATGCCCGACGTCAAGGCCGCGGCCCCGATCCTCACCCAGCCGATCATCGCCGTCGGGCCTCACGGCCGGCGCTCGCTCACGCTCGTCGGCGCAACCGAACAGGTCATCCCGCTGGGAGGCGCGCTGTCCTCGAAGTTTCAGCGCTCGGCCGAAGCCTCCCACAGGGGGCTGCTGCTGCTCACCGCGCCCACCGCCAACGCGATCGACGTCCAGCCGGGCCATCGGGTCACCGTGTTGATCGGCGCGCGCACCGAACACATGACGCTCGACGCGGCCATGCCCGCCAGCGAGATCGGCGGCGCCGCCGAGGACCCAATCGCCGCGGCACCGCTGTCGGTCGTCGAGAACATGGCCGGCCTGTCAGGGCGCGTGACGCGTGTCCTGATCGAGCCACGGGCCGGTCGTGAAGCGCAGCTCGCGAGCGAGCTCTCCAAGCGCTTCGGCGCCACTTTGAACGCCCGTCGTGTCGACACCGAAGTGAAGCTGCTGGGCAACGCCGCCGGTGCGGAAAAGCAGGTGACGCTGCTGTTCAGCGCCATCAGCCTGGTCGCGGCTGTGATTCTCGCCTACAACGCGCTGCTCTTGGCGAGCGACGAGCGCCGGCGTTTCATCGTCTACCTGATCGAGACGGGCACCCCCGACTCGATGGTGCTCGCCTCGCTCGTCTTCGACGCGTTCATCCTCGGCGTCGCCGGCTGTGCGCTGGGGCTGATCGCAGGCGACGTCCTCTCGCTGCTCGCCTACCACAGCGTTCCCGGCTACATCGCGGCCGCGTTCCCCATCGGCGGCCAGCGCGTGCTCGCGCCGCAGACCGTCCTGATCGCGATCGCGGGCGGCATGCTCGCCGCGTTCGCCGCGGCCGCCCTCCCGGCGCTGGTCATGCTCCGGGCGGGCGTCGCGAGCGAGCCCGAAGCGGTCGGCCGAGCACTGTCGCTCGCCGGCAAGCTACGCGCGTCGGTCCTCGTCGTGTTCGCCTGCGGGCTGCTGCTCGCATGTGCGTCCGTGGCCTTCGCCGCGCTCGCGCCGGCAACGACCATG
>JASLHP010000313.1 GCA_030149625.1 Solirubrobacteraceae bacterium | reverse complement strand
CGCCGCCGCGGCTGGCGTGCTCTGTACTCCGACGCTCGCGGCCGACGCCTCCGGCGATCCGTCGCCGCCGCGACCGCCGTCGCCGGGGTTGGACGTTTCCGATGAGGCGGGCCCGGCGGTATCGCCGGAGCCCACCGACTGCGCCACGTCTTGTGCCGCTTTGCGCGCGCGCACCTCCGGCGTCAGGATCCCCAGCTCCTCCTGCGCATCGACGTCGAGGAAGCGCGAGGCGAGCCAGCGCATGATGTAGTCGGGCATCGACTTCGCGAACGGAATCTCGGGGTTGCCGGTGATTCCCTCCGGCTCGAAGCGCATGTAGCTGAACTTCTGCACCAGCGTTTCGAGCGGCACGCCGTACTGCAGCGCGATCGAGATCGCCGTCGCGAACGAGTTCATCATGCCGCGCAGCGTCGAGCCCTCCTTGCCGATGTCCGTGAGGAAGATCTCTCCCACGGAGCCGTCGGCGTACATGCCCGCGGTGATGTAGCCCTCGTGGCCGCCGATCGAGAACTTGTGCGTGATCGACTGGCGCTCGCGGGGCATGCGCTTGCGCTTGGGGCCGGCCTCCGCGAGCGCCTTGCTCACGGCGGCCGCGACGATCGCGTCGACGTCTGCCGGCTCCTTGGCACCCTGGCCTGCGTCCGTGCGCAACGCCTGCGCCGTCTTCGAGCCGTCGCGGTAGATCGCCAGCGCCTTGACCCCCAGGTGCCACGCCTGCGTGTAGGCGTCCGCGATGTCCTCGACGGTCGCCTCCTGCGGCATGTTCACCGTCTTCGAGATCGCCCCCGAGAGGAACGGCTGCACGGCGCCCATCATCTTCAGATGGCCCATGTGGGAGATCGGACGATCGCCGACCGCTACGTCGAACACGGCCAGGTGCTCCTCAGCCAGGCCCGGCGCGCCGATGATCGTGCCGTGCTCGGCCAGGTGCGCCTCGATCTGCTCGATCTGCTGCTCGGAGTAGCCGAGCGTCTCGAGCGCCAGCGGCACCGTTTTGTTGACGATCGTCATCTGCCCGCCGCCGACGAGCTCCTTGAACTTGACGAGCGAGAAGTCGGGCTCGACGCCCGTGGTGTCGCAGTCCATCAGGAAGGAGATCGTGCCGGTCGGCGCCAGCACCGTGGCCTGCGCATTGCGATAGCCGCTCTGCTCGCCGATCGCCACCGCCTCATCCCACGAGCGCCGCGCCGCCGCGAGCAGCTCTGTGTCCCCGCAGGCCGTGTCGGGGATCGCGTGGGAGGCGTCGCGGTGCATGCGCATCACGTTGATGTGCGGCTCGCGGTTCTCCTCGTAGCGGTCATACGGCCCGAGTGCGCCCGCGATCTCCGCCGAGCGACGATACGCTCGGCCGGTCATCAGCGCCGTGATCGCCGCCGCGGCGCCGCGGCCGTGGTCGGAGTCGTAGGGCATGCCGTTGCTCATCAGGTAGGCGCCGAGGTTCGCGTAGCCCAGGCCGAGCTGGCGGAACGCCCGCGCGTTCCCCGCGATTTCCTCGGTCGGGTAGCTGGACGGTCCAACGATGATCTCCTGTGCCAGCAGCATCACGTCGACCGTGTGCTCGAACGAGCGCACGTCCAACGTGCCGTCGGCGCGGCGGAACTTCATCAGGTTCAGCGAGGCGAGATTGCACGCGGAGTTGTCCACGTGCATGTACTCCGAGCACGGGTTCGAGGCGTTGATGCGCCCGCTGTTGGGGGAGGTGTGCCACTGGTTGATCGTCGTGTCGTACTGCACCCCCGGATCCGCGCAGCGCCAAGCCGCCTCGGCGATCTCGCGCATCAGCTCGCGTGCGGGAAGCGGCTCTCCGATCGGCTCACCGGTCGTGCGCGACGTCAGCCGCCACTCGCGGTCCTCCTCGACCGCGCGCATGAACTCGTCGGTCACGCGCACCGAGTTGTTCGCGTTCTGGTACTGGATCGACTTGAAGCCGTCGCCGTCGATCGACATGTCGAAGCCGGCGTCGCGCAGCGCCTCGGCCTTGTCCTCCTCCTTGGCCTTGCACCAGATGAACTCGCGTATGTCGGGATGGTCGACGTCGAGCACGACCATCTTGGCGGCACGGCGCGTCTTGCCGCCGGACTTGATCGTGCCGGCCCACGAGTCGGCGCCGCGCATGAACGACACGGGACCCGACGCGGTGCCGCCCTTGGCGAGTGGCTCCATCGAGCCGCGGATGTTGGACAGGTTGATGCCCGAGCCCGAGCCACCGCGGAAGATCATCCCCTCCTTGGTGTTCCAGTCGAGGATCGACTCCATCGTGTCGTCGACGCTGAGGATGAAGCACGCGCTGCACTGTGGGCTGTCCTCGAAGCCGACGTTGAACCACACGGGCGAGTTGAACGCCGCCAGCTGGTTCAGCAGGATGTAGGTGAGCTCGTGGTTGAACGCGCGCGCATCCTCTTCGTCGGCGAAGTAGCCGCCGGCGCGACCCCAGCCCGTGATCGTCCCCGCGACGCGGCTGATCATCTCCTTGACCGAGCTCTCGCGCTCCGGCGAGCCGAGCTGTCCGCGGAAGTACTTCTGGGCGACGATGTTGGTCGCGTTCTGTGACCAGCTCTTGGGAAACTCGACGGCCAGCTGCTCGAAGGCGACACGGTCGCCGTGGCCGATGCGCGCGTCGCGCAGCTCCCACTCGACGGCGTCGAACGGATGGATGCCGGGCGTCGTAAAGACGCGCTCGATCGTCAGCGCCCTGGCGGACCGGACAACTTCGGCTACTGAGCTCTGCGGGGCGCCATCCATCTAACTGTTCTCCTCGTCTTGAGCCGCGTAAAAACCCCATTTTGCGGCGCGAATACGGTGTTTTTGGGGGTAACAGAGGATGATCCGCTTCCGGTCGGACAGACCTTTTGCGAGACCATCCGAAGACCCGATTCGCTACACACAGGATAGCCCGTGAAGCGCTCGCGGACGGGCTGCCGAAGTCGCCAAAGAGCGGTGTCTCGGCGGTTTTCACGCGAGCCTTCTTCCAGCGCGCCGGCCTACCGGCCGAGCCGCGCCCAGTCGCTGAGTTCGGCCCACGTGGCGGCCACGCGGAAGCCGGCCTCGGCGATCGCGTGGCGCGCCGACAGCGTCCAGCGCGGCTCGAGCGCGAGCACGCGGAAGAGCGCCCACGCCAGGCACGCGAGCACGATCAGCGCGCCGACGGCCGCGACCGCGATCGTGCTGCTCGACGCATGCGTCGCCTGGTGCGCGTGCGCCGCGACGGGCGAGACGCGTTTCAGCGTCAGCGTGGAAAGCGTGCTCGTGGGTTCGGCCACGCCGATGCTCATAGCAGGTCCGCGACGGCGTCGAGTGCGTCGGCGAGCACGCGCGCCGGCGTTCGCGAGGCGTCGATCACGCGGATTCGCTCGGGCTCGTCGTGCGCCAATCGCTCGTAGGCGGCCGCGATCGTGGCGTAGAAGGCTTCGCCCTCGCGCTCCAGACGGTCGGGCTCGGGCGTCGCCGCGCTTGCGTCGCCGCGCCCCTGTTCACGCGGCTGCTGCTGGCGCGCACGCTCGAGCTGGCGCGCGCGGCCCTCGGCGGACGCGATGCGCAGCAGCAGCACGCGTTCTGGCACGAGCCCGCCGGTGGCGAACTCGTTGATCTCGCGCACCCGCTCGACCCCCAGCCCGCGCCCGGCGCCCTGGTAGGCGAGGGACGAGTCGACGAAGCGATCCAGCAGCACGACCGCGTCCTCGCGCAGCAGCGGCCGCACGCGCTGCTCGACGAGCTGCGCGCGCGCCGCCGCGTACAGCAGCGCCTCCGCGCGCGCCCCGAGCGTGAGCGCCGGGTCCTTGACGAGCGCGCGAATGTGCTCGGAGGCCTCCACGCCGCCGGGCTCGCGCAGCAGCTCGACGTGCCTCCCGCCCGCGCGCGCGAGCAGCTCCCGCCGCAGCGCGTGCGCGAGCGTCGTCTTGCCGGCGCCGTCGAGCCCCTCGATCGCGATCAGCGTGCCGCTCCTCACGCGCGCACCGTACCGTCTCTACGATGCCCCACGTGACCGTCGCCGATCCCGTCGAGCCGCTGCCGGGCATCGGCGCGCACCCGCACGCGCGCGCCGTGCTGCTGCCGGCGCTCGCGCCGCCAGGCAGTCCCTCGCATGCCTACCTGTTCCACGGTCCCGCCGGCACCGGCAAACGCGCGATCGCGCGCGCCTTCGCGGCGGCGCTGCTCATGCACGGCGCGCGCAGCCCGGAGACGGTCGCCGAGCGCGTCGCGCGCGACAGTCACCCGGATCTGACGTGGGTGACGCCGTCGGGCGCAGCGGAGATGCTCGTCGCGGACATCGAGGAGCCGGTCGTGGCGGCAGCGTCGCGCACGCCGTTCGAGTCCGCGCGGCGCGTGTTCGTGATCGAGGGCGCCGAGACGATGAACGACCAGGCGGCCAACCGCATGCTCAAGACGCTCGAGGAGCCACCGCCGTTTACGCACCTGCTGCTGCTCGCCGATCGCCGCGAGGACGTGCTCGCGACGATCGTCTCCCGCTGTCTGAGCGTGCGCTTCGACCCGCTGCCCGCGACGCTGATCGCGCGGCGGCTGACCGGCGGCGACGACCGCGCGCTCGCGTGCGCGCGCCTCGCGCTGGGGGACGCCGGCATCGCGGAACGGCTTGCGGGCGACGAGGGCGAGGCGCTGCGCGCGCGGGCGGAGGATTTCGTGCGCTCCGCGATCGCGGGAGCCACCGACGGACGCATGTGGCTGGGGTTGCTCGACGTTGCCAAGGCGGCGGGCACCGCCGCCGGCGAGCACGCGCAGGAGCAGATGCAACGTGAGCTCGAGCTCATTCCTAGCAAGGAGCGCAAACGCTACGAGCGCGAAGGCGCGGAGGCACGCCGGCGCGTCGAGCGGCGCGCGCGCACACGCACGCTCGACCTCGGCCTGCGCCTCGCGGAGCTGTGGCTGCGCGACGTGTTGTGCATATGCGAGCGCGCCCCCGAGCTCGTGTACGCGGTCGACCGGCGAGCGCAGCTCGACGAGGACGCCGGCGCCCGCGGCGCCACAGCGCTGCGGCACGGCATCGAGCTGGTCGCAGACGCGCGGCTGAGCCTCGGGCTCAACGTCTCCGAGGAGCTGGCGCTGGAGGCGCTCGCCTATCGGCTGCAGGCGCTGCTCGCGGTCTGACGTCGCAGCCCAGGCGAGAGCAGCCCGAACACCGCCGCCGCCGCAGGCGGCCTCATAAAATGCTTTCAGGCCTCGATCGGCCCGAGCTTCGGCTCGATGCCGAACGTGTCGAACGCCATGAACTGCGAGAACTGGCGGTTCTCGGGGCCGTGAAAGTCGGCGGAGCCGGTCGTGAGCAGGCCGAGCTCGGCGCAGCGGCTGGCGATCAGCTCGGTGTTCTCGCGCGTGTGCGTGATGTAGAAGGCCTCGACCCCGTCCATTCCGAGCGCCTGGAAGCGGTCGATCGTCGCCAGCACTTCGTCGGGGTCGGAGATGTCCCAGAACGGATGCGCCCAGATCGCGACGCCGTCGGCGTCGTGGATCGCCTCGACGGCCTCCGCGACGGTCGGCGTCTCGCGCAGCCGAAAGGCGGGCTTGCCCTCGATCAGGTAGCCGCGGATCAGCGAGCCGATGTCGTCGATCTTCTCCTGGCGCAGCCGCTCGGCGTTCGCCGGGGCGCGCAGCACGGCGCCGGCCAGGTGCGGGCGCCCGATCGGTTTGCCCTCGGCGACACGCGCCTCGATCTCGGCTTCGTCGAGGTCGAAGTCGACCTCGCGCAACGCGTCGCGCATGCGCAGCGTGCGCTTCTCGCGGTCCGCCAGGAACGCCGCCAGCCGCTCGTTCATGACCTCGCCGGTGTGGTCGATGCAGTAGCCGAGGATGTGCAGTTCGCGCGGCACCGGAGACCCGGCGTCTACAGCCGAGATCTCGACGGCGGACACGACCCGCACCCCGACGCGCTCGCCCTCGGCGATTGCCTCGGAGACGCCGCTGACCGTGTCGTGGTCGGACAACGCGAGCAGCTCGACGCCCGCGGCGGCGGCGCGCTGAACGACCTCGGCGGCGGGCAGAGCACCGTCGGAGTGGGTGGAGTGCGACTGCAGATCGAAGCGTGGCGCCACGGCGCGCAGCGTATGCGATCGACTCAGGAGTTGGCGTAGCGGTCCGCGATCGCCGGGCGCGCGGGCTCGTGCTCGTGCGCGCCGACCAGCGCCGCCACACGGCAGGAGACGGCCGCGCGCAGGCAGCGCACGGCGGCGTGGTATCGGCAGGCCTTCTCCCAGATGACGCGGTCGTGCTCGCCTTGCGCGCGCTCGAGCTCGGCGCGGGCGCCGTCCGTTTCCTCGGCGCGCGTCGAGGCGTCCAGCCACGTCACTTCGAGGTACGCCAGCGCCGCGCCCACCTGGTCGTCCGGGATCGCCCCCGGCTCCTCGAGCTGGCGCACGATCGGCAACACCTCGGCCGTGAGCCACAGCTGCTCGCCATGCGCGCGCAGCATCAAGCAGATGTCGGGCGGGTGGGGGGTGAGTGAGTCGTCGGTCATGTCGCTCTGCGGTCAGGCGTTCGTGGCGCTCGCGAGGGCGCCAAGTCCAATCTTTCGTTCTGCTGTGGGCTTCGACCGACCGATATTGCTGCTTTAGATCGAGACCGCGGTTTCCACGCTTCGCCATGCTCCGCGCGTGCTCGTGCCCGATCCGCGCGCCGCTGGCCGCGACGCGCTCAGGGCCGGGCCGCGTTGGGCCGATGAATGTGGGGACAAAGCGAACGGAAGGCGGGATGTACGTAGTCGACACCGATCCGCTCGGCCGTACGGCTGGACAGTACGCGCGCGCGACCGTGAGGCGGTTGAGCTTGCGCACGCTCGTGACGCTCGGTGTGCTGGCGGTCGCGACGGCGCTGCTCGGCAGGGCTTTCGGTCTGCACAACGCGCTGTTCCTAGCGTCGGAGATAGCGCTGCTCGTGAGCATGTTCGTGATCTCGCGCTACGTGCTGCCGCTATTGGAGCGACGCGACCGCGGCGCGCGCGGCGAGGAGCACGTGGGCGAGCTTCTGGACGGCATGTCCGAGAGCGGTTGGCGCGTGATCCACGACGCGAGCCTCGGCAGAGGCAACGTCGACCACATCCTGATCGGGCGATCCGGGATCTTCACGGTCGAGACCAAGAGCCATCCCGGACCTGTGCGCGTCGCGCGCGTACACGGCGAGACGCTGCGCCAAGCGCAGGCGCAGCGGCGCGCGATCGAACGCGTGACGGGCCTCGAGGTCGAGCCGCTCGTCGTGTTCAGCCGCGCCTGGATCGACCGGCCGCTGGCCCGTCGCAAGGGCGTGCGCGTGGTCCCCGCGCGGATGCTGCTGCGCTACCTCGGCAGGCCGCAGGAGCGGCTCTCCGCCGAGCAGGTCGAGCGCGCGCACCAGCTCGTCGCGCAGGCCCTGCTCGAGCATCACGAGCACGGTCGGCGCGGAGGCGGGCACCGGCATCGCGCTCGCGCCGGGCGCCTGCCGGCGGTGCGCGGTCGCGCGGGGCGCTAGCTTTGACGCTCGACATGGCGATCTCACCGTTCAGCGCACGGCCCGCCTCGCCCGGCGGCGAGGGGCGACGCGCGCGCCTGGCGATCGCGATCGCCAGG
>JASLHP010000233.1 GCA_030149625.1 Solirubrobacteraceae bacterium | reverse complement strand
CGCGCCGCACGCGCGCCGCGGTCTGCTCGCCCTCGCGCAACGTTCGCGCGAGCGTCGCGGCCGCCGCCGCCGCATCGCCGCGCTTGAACAGCAGCGCGTGCGTCTCGTCGTGCATGGCCTCGACGAAGCCGCCCACGTCGGAGGCCACGAGCGGCACCCGTGCCAACGCGCCCTCGATCATCACCAGCCCGAACGGCTCATCCCACGTGGACGGGACGATCAGCGCGTGCGCGCGCGCGAGCTCGGCGGCGGCCTGCGCCGAGCTGGCTTGGCCAAACCAGCGCACCCGCGGCCCGATCCCGAGACGCTCGGCCAGGGCGCGCATGTCCGAGCCGTGCCCGCCCTCCTCGGGGCCGATCACCAGCAGCTCGGCCGCTACGCCGTGATCGGATCGCAGCCGTGCGAGCGCCTCGATCGCGACCGCGATGCCCTTGAACGGCGAGACGCGCCCCAGGTAGGCGATCAGCGGCGCGGGTGCGCGATCGCGCTCGGCCGCGGCATAGACGTCTCCGTTCGGAGGCGCAGGATGTCGCACGCGCTCAAACGCGATCTCGACGAAAGGCGGCGGCGTCGCGAGGCGCCGCGTCGTCTCGGAGTTCCACGAGATCGCTGTGCGCAGCGGCGCCGCGGGATCGAGACGCAGAGCCGGCAACGCGTTGAGCAGACGACAGCCGAGGGCCCACGCGCCGCGCGCGAGACCGCGGCGCGCCGGCAGCAGCTCGCGCAGGAACTGATCGCGTATGAAGACATTCGCGAACCAATGCTCTTCGACGCGGAACGCGAGCGGCACGCCGCTGTCGGCGAGGACGCGCAGCACCGCGTGCGGGATCGAGGCTCCATTCCAGACGTAGACGAGATCGGGCTTGCGCGCGAGCGCCCGTCGCGCGATCGGCGCGTCGTGCACCGCCGCGAGCGGCGCGCGCCGCGCCCCGCGCGCATCCGGGGTCAGCCATGTCAGCTCGCGCCACACCTCGACGGCCCGCGAATCGTCCGTGCGCCGCGAATCGTCCGTGCGCCGCGATCCGGCCGCGATCGGCGCTGAGCCAGCCGCGTGGAGCCCCGCGCCGGCCGCGGCTCGCCGGCCGCGCTGCTGCTCGCCGCTCGTCAGCACGAGCACCTCGTGATGCGCGCGCAGGCGCTCGACCACCGCCTCGCAGCCGATCTCGTACCCCCCAACCGCAACCGGCGGGTAGATGTTCGAGACGACGAGGATCCTCATGCGCGGCCGATCACCGCGCGCAGGTCCTCGAGGCTGAGCGCGCGCAGGGCGAACAGCAGCAGGGGATAGAAGGCGCAGGCCGCGAGCACGAGCGCCGCCAGCGATCCGTTGGCGATGCGCACCAGCAGCAGGGCGCCCGTCAGCAGCGCGGCCGCGGCGAGCGTGCGGCCGACGCGCCCAGCTCGCGGAAGCGGCAGATCGAGCGCGTCCAAGATCAGGTAGGCGCTGATCGCGAGCACCACGGCCTCGGTCGCGAACGTCATCCACGCCGCCCCCATGTAGCCGACGAGCGGCACCAGGATCAGGTTCCCGACGACGTTGAGGAGCAGCGCGAGCAAGCCGATCCCCAGACGACGCCGCTGCAGCCCGAGGACCAGCAGCAGGTTGTCGTTCAGATAGCTGAAGCAGATGCACACGAACGCGCCGCCCAGCACCGGCAGCGCGGGCGCCGCCTTCAGGAACGCGTGGCCGAAGAACAGGCGCACGAGCGGCGTGGCGGCGACGGCCGCGAACGCGAGCGCTCCAAACGACGCGGTCGCCATCAACTCCGATGCCCTCCGCACCGTGCGCAACAGCCGCTCGCGATCGGCCGGCCAGGACGCGGCGATGATCGGGGCGAGCGTCGTCAAGATCGAGATCGGGACGAACTGCGCCTGTTCGAGCACGCTGTAGACGCTGCCGTAGAGCCCGGCCGAGCTGCTGCCGACCATCTCGAAGACGATCAGCTGGTCCACGCGTGCGTAGGCCACGATCAGCAGCCCTGAGAGCCCGACCGGCAGCGATTCACGGATCAGCGGCCTCAGCAACGCGCGCGACGCCCTGGGGCGGCGCTCGGCGAGTTTGATCGCGGCGATGCTCTGCACGGCCGTGCCCACGGCGCTCGTCGCCGACATCGCGATCGCGAGCGCGATCATGTCGCCGCCGCGCCAGAAGATGATCGCGACCGCGGCAGTCCAGAGGATGCTCCTGAGCGTGATCACCAGCATCGGAACGAAGTTGTTCACGCGCAGCTGGAACACGAGCCGCAGCGCGCCGACGCCGTTGAACGGCATCGTGATCACGAGGATCAGGCCGGCGACGAGCATCTGATGGCTCTCGCGCAGCGCGAAGATCGCGATCACGGACACGACCACCACGGGCCCGATCACGAGCATCCGCAGCAGGATCACCGCGCCGATCCATTCGTGCTCGCGAGCGGGATCGCGGGCGGCCTCGCGTACCGCCACGCTCTCCAGCCCGAAGTTGGCGATGTAGCCCACCAGCGTGAGCACGACGAAGATCGTCGACCACTGACCGTAGCCGGCACGGCCGAGCATGCGCGCGATCAGCGCGGTCACGACCACGCCCAGGGCGAGGTTCGCGACGCGCACCACTACCTGCATGACGATGTCGCGGGCAGCTCGCTGGCCGCTGGCGTGGGCTGCGCTCGACATCGTCTCGAATGTAGCGTCGGCGTCCGACGGGCACGAGTTGAGCGCCCGCGCGGCGATGACGATGCTTCAGGCATGATGGCTGAGGTGGCACGAGCTCCTGCCGAGACCGCGGCGCCGGTGACGCTGTCGGCCTGCATCATCGCGCGCAACGAGGAGCAGAACCTCCCCGACTGCCTCGCGAGCGTTGGCTTCTGCGCAGAGATCGTGGTCGTGGACTCGGGCTCGAGCGACGCGACCGTGCAGATCGCGAAGGCAGCCGGAGCGCACGTCGTCGAGCAGCCGTGGCTGGGCTTTGCCGCTCAGCGCAACGTCGCGCTGGATCACGCGAGCGGAGCGTGGGTGCTCGAGATCGACGCCGACGAGCGCGTGAGTCCGCGGCTGCGGGTCGAGATCGAGCGCTTCCTGGCAAACGCGCCCGCGGACATCGACCTGGTGGGCTTGCCGTTGCGAGAGGTGCTCGTGGGGCACGCGCTCGGTCCTTCCGGCAAGTACCCGAAGTATCGCCATCGTCTGCTGCGCCGGGGGAGCTACCGTCACGACGAGGCGCGCACGGTCCACGAGGGCTTCATCCCGCAGGGCGTCGTGCAGCCGCTCGCGGGAGACCTCGTGCATCTGCTCGCCACCAGCTGGAGCGAGGCGGTCGGCGACGCGTGGCGCTATGCCCGGCTGGAGGCGGGGCAGCTGCAGGGCGAGACTTCGCTGAAGGCGTGGGTCGCGGGCGCCGTCCTACGCCCCACCGCCAAGCTGCTCTACCGGCTCGTCCTCGACGGTGGCTGGCGCGACGGTTGGCCGGGGCTCGCCAAGATCTCGCTCGACTGCGCCACCGACGCCGCGGTCTGGACCCGCCACCTGCTGGGTCGCCGCGGCAGCGAGCGGGGTCGCTCGGGTGTGGCCGAGAGCGCGCACTACGGCTCGCGACGGCTGCGCCGCGGATCGTTGCGCGTAGTCGGCGTCGCCGCCGGCGCGGCGACGGCCGCGGTCGCGGAGAGCTGGCTCGAGCGCGCACGGGCCGGCGGAGCCGACGTGGCGCTGATCTGCGCCTCGCGGGACGCGCCGCGAGGCGCGATCCGCACACACGAGCTACGCCGCGTTGGTCCGCTCGCGCTGATTCGCGCGCTCGACGCGGAGGACCAGCTGCGCCCGATCGATGCCGTCGTGCCCTTCGGCTCCAGAGCCCGGCTGCTACTACGCTGGGTTCCTCGGGGACTGCGCGGGCCGTTGTCGGAGATCACGCAGGAAACGCGCGCTGAGACGGTGAAGTGGACAGTCCGCGAGCACGCCGTCGATCCCACATGACCCAGCTCAGAGACCTGTACATGACCACGAGCGCTCCCTCGCTCAGAACCGGGCGGGACATGCGCACCTATACGTGCGTGCGGGCGCTGGCGATGCTCGGGCCCGTCGACATGCTCTACGTGCCGCATGACACGGACGAGCCGAACCCGCTGTTTCTGGAGATAGAGAACCTCGAGCTTCACAAGATCGAGCCCACGCGTGGGC
>JASLHP010000216.1 GCA_030149625.1 Solirubrobacteraceae bacterium | reverse complement strand
GGCGCCGCCAGCGCCGGCTCAGCGCTCTGAGTGAAGCGAGCGGGCGGTGGCCGAGCGCGCAACCGAGCGCTGGTCGGGAAGCGTGCCTATGACCCGGTCGCCGACCGTGGAGGTGACGCCGAACCAGTAGCGCTCGTTCTTGTAGTGATGTAGGCGGTGGTTGCGACGGATCGCCTTGTAGTAGCGTCCGCGCGGGCGCCGGGGAGTGTGGATCAGGAAGTGCGTCCACTCGTAAGCCGCGAGGATCGCGAAGCTCATCGCCACACCCGTCGTGGCATACGCCAGACGCGGCCCGCCCAGAGCCAGGTGGATCGGGAACGACAGGATCCAGTTGACGGCCGCGATCGTCACCAGGAACACGGCCACCGCGTACAGCGGGATCAAGACCCCGTCGAGGACGGCGGGCGCCTCGTGATGCGCGCGATGCTCGCGTGCGCTCAGCAGCTCGACCCTGCGCCCCTTCAGCGTCAGCGGCGGCGCGTGCAGCAGATAGACGTGGATCGCCCACTCCACGAACGGAGTCACGGCGAGCAGGCCGACGACCATCACGACGTCGCGCCAGCCGAGCCCACCCTGTGCAAGACGTGCGACCAGCGCAAGCAGGACCGCGCCGAACAGATACGGGGGCGAGGGCTGGCGTGCGAACACGCGCAGGCAGTCGAGCAGCGATGGCCCGGTCTCGCGCCTGGTGGGCACCGCTTCCGCCGGTGCCGTCAGCCGATCGCCCAGCTCCCCATCACGCTCGCGGGCCTGCTCGCGTTCGGCTCGTGCCAGCAGCTTGGACATCCTGCATCGATGCTAACGGAGTACCCTCGCTCGATCGACTCGCTTGATTGGATCGAGGGCAACTGGGGGCTGCTGGGCCGTCTGATTCCGGGCCACACGGCGATCTACCGCGCGAGCCGCGGTCTGATCGGCCATCGTCTCCCAGGCTTGCCGCCGATGCTGCTGCTCGAGCACGTCGGCGCCAGGAGCGCGACGAGGCGAACGAGCCCACTCGCCTATACGGTCGACGGCCAGAATCTGGTGCTGGTCGCCTCGAAGGGCGGCTATCCGAAGAACCCCGGCTGGTTTCACAATCTCGTGGCCAACCCCGACACGATCGTCCAGGTCGGATCGAGCCGCCGCGAGGTACACGCACGCCGCGCCGACCGCATCGAGCGTGCGCGCCTGTGGCCGCTCGTGCTCGAGACCTACGGTGGCTATGCCGACTACCAGCGGCACACGGAGCGGGAGATCCCGCTCGTGATCCTCGAGCCGCGCTGAGCGTCGCGCCGAGCGCGCTGACGGGCCGAGCCGCGCGAAGCGTCGCGCCGAGCGCGCTGACAGGTTGCGCCGCGCCCGCTGACGGTCGCGCCGCGCCAAGCGTCGCGCCGAGCGCGCTGACAGGTTGCGCCGCGCTAGGCGCCGAGCGCCCTCGCGATCACCATCTGCTGCACCTCGTCGGTGCCCTCGCCGATCGTGAGGATCTTCGCGTCGCGGTAGAAGCGGCACACTGGGTACTCCTCGATGAAGCCGTAGCCGCCGTGTATCTGCACCGCCTCCTCTGCGCAGCGCACCGCCAGGCGGCCCGTCTTCAGCTTCGCCTGCGCGGCCGTGAGCGTGAAATTGCGCTTGGCGTCCTTCTCGCGTGCGGCCTTGTACACGAGCAGCCGCGCGGCCGCGATCTCGGTCGCCATGTCGGCGAGCTTGCCCTGGATCGCCTGGAACTTGGAGATCGACCTGCCGAACGCCCTGCGCTGCTTGGCGTACTTCAGCGCCTCGTCGAGCGCGCCCTGCGCCAGCCCGACGCCCATCGCCGCGACGCCGATGCGCCCGATGTCGAGGATGTGCAGGAACTGCTTGAAGCCCGCGCCGCGCGGGCCCAGGAGGTTCGCTTCGGGCACGCGGCAGCCGCTGAAGCTCAGCGGACGCGTGTCGGAGGCGTTCCAGCCCATCTTGCGGTACGGCTCGCCCGGCTCGTAGCCGGCGGCGCCGTTGGCGACGATGATGTTGGAGATCTGCTTGGAGCCGTCGGCCTCCTCGCCCGTGACGGCCGTGATGCACACCATCCCCGAGATGTCGGTGCCGGCGTTGGTGATGAACTGCTTGGCGCCGTCGATCACCCATTCGCCGTCCTGCAGGCGCGCGCGCGTGCGCGTGTTGCCGGCGTCCGAGCCCGCCTCGGGCTCGGTGAGACCAAATGCCCCGAGGCGTTCGCCCGAGCACAGCCGCGGCATCCACTCGCGCTTCTGATCCTCGTTGCCGAACACGTAGATCGGCTGGGTGCCCAGCGAGGTGTGTGCGCACAGCGTGATCGCCACCGAGGAATCGACGCGCGTGAGCTCCTCGACGGCCAGCGCGTACGCGAGCGTGTCGCCGCCGCCACCGCCGTACTCCTCGGGAAACGGGATGCCCATCAGGTTCAGCGCGCCGAGCTTCGCGACGATCTCGTACGGGAACGACTTCGTGCGGTCGAGCTCCTCGGCCACCGGAGCGACCTCGCCCTCGGCGAACTCCCTGACCGTCCGCCTGATCAGCTCATGGTCTGGCGACAGGTCGAAGTCCACGGGGGGATTCTCTCAGCTCTGCGACGATTGGGCGCGACCGTGACCCGCGCGCGCCTGATCTTCGACATCCTCAAGCGCGGACGTACGCACAGCTACGGCGAGCACCGCTCGCAGCGCGCCGACCTGCATCTGCCGCAGGGCTCGGGACCGCATCCGGTGATCGTGCTCATCCACGGCGGGTCGTGGGCTTCGCGCTACGGGCGCATCGTCATGCGCGGCCTCGTGGCGGATCTCGTCAGGCGCGGCTGGGCGGCATGGAACATCGAGTATCGACGCCTCGGCGACGGCGGCGGCTGGCCCGCGACGTTCGCCGATGTCGCGGCCGCGATCGACTACCTGCCGAGCCTCGACGCGCCGCTCGATCTTCGGCGCGTCAGCCTCCTCGGCCACTCGGCCGGCGGTCACCTGGCGCTGTGGGCCGCCGGACGCGAGCGGCTGCCGGCGGGCGCCCCCGGTCGCGTCGACGGCGAGCCGGCCGTGCCGCTGGAGCGGGTGATATCCCAGGCCGGCGTGTGCGACCTCGCGGGCGCTTACGCGCGCTGGCACGGCGGCGCGGCGAGGACGCTGATGGGCGGTGCTCCGCAGGAGTATCCCGAGCGCTACGCCGCAGGCGATCCGATGCGTCTGCTGCCGCTGAGCGTGCCTGCGCTGCTCGTGCACGGCACGGCCGACGAAACCGTCTCGGTGGAGCTGAGCCGCAGCTACGCGCGCGCCGCGCGCGCCGCCGGCAGCGAGGTCGAGCTCGTCGAGATCTCCGGCGCAGCGGGCCGCCACCGCGCGCACATCGACCCGCGCGGGCAGGCTTGGGCGGCGGTGCGCGAGCGGCTCGGCTCCGCGCATGCGGTCCCGCTCGCGCCGTAGCTTCGCCGACTTCGCCAGCTCGACTATCAAGACCGCGAGCCGTACGTCCCGATAGTCGGGCTGTGAGCCTTGTTCGGATTCACTGCTATGGCTGCGAGCACACCGTCCGGGTGGACGAAGGCGCGATGTCGCACGGCCTGCAGAGCGCCGGTTGGGCGCTCGACCGCGGCCAGACGTTCTGCCCGAGCTGCGCCGCCGTGCGCAACCTGAGCGTGATCGCGGCCGAGCCTCACGAGCCCGGGCCGGACGCGTCCGGCCCGCGACCCCGAGACGTGCCCGAGGCGGCGCACGATCGCGATCGCCCGGCGCGGCCCGATCAGGCGCTGGAGCCGTTTCCCGTCAGCGCGGCGCTGCGCGAACGTCGCGGCCCCCGCAGCTGGCGGTTGCTGCAGGCGAGCTTCAGCGTGCTGCGCGAGGACCCCGAG
>JASLHP010000184.1 GCA_030149625.1 Solirubrobacteraceae bacterium | reverse complement strand
GCTGGCGCTCAACGCGCCAGCGCGCGTCAAAACCACGTAGCGCGGGCGGCGGGCACCGTCAGCGTCAAGGACGAAGGGCGCCTTCGGCTGATCAAGAGCTCCGGCTCGCAGCTGATCGACGAAGGCTCGGCGACCGGGACGATTCCCGGGAAGGTGAGGATCGTGTTCGTCTACGACGGGAGCCCCACGGTGACCTCGCAGATAACGATCTATGGCCATGGCGGAAGCCTCCAGGCACATGCGACGGGACGGCTGTCGAGCCCCACGAGCGCCACGCCGAGCTTCAAGGGCGCGCTGACGATCACCGGCGGCGCTGGCCGCTACACCCACGCACGCGGAGGCGGCCAGCTGTTTGGCGTCTTCTACCGCCGCAGCTACGGGATGACCGTGCAGACACAGGGCACGTTGCGCTACTGATCCGGCGAGCCATCGCGACCGCGCTCGTGCTCGTCGCGGCTGTGTGCATTTCGCATGTCGCGCAGGCAAGTGCGGCGAGCGGCCGCGGGCGAGCCAACCGCGGACCGCGGGCGGAGCTGAGTGCCGCGTTTCAGCCGAAGCGGCTCGGAGCTGCCACCACGATCACGTTCGCGGTACGGATCAACCAGCCCGTCGCCAGCGCACCGGCGCCGCTTGCACGGGTCGTAGTCAGCTATCCAACCGAACTCGGCCTCGCGACCAGCGGGCTGGGATTGCAGTCTTGCGCCGTCGCCGCGCTCGAACTCGAGGGACCGAGCGCGTGCCCACCCGATTCCGCGATGGGACAGGGCGCGGCCGTCGTGGAGATCCCCTTTGGATCCGACATCGTCAAAGAGCGCGTCGCCTTGGGTATCTACGCTGCCCCGTCGAGCGACGGCTACCTGCATCTGTCGATCGTCGCCTTCGGCGTGACACCAGTGCTCGCGCAGGTCGTGCTCGCCGGCGTGCTCCTGCCCGGGCGGCTGAAGATCACCGTCCCCCCCATCATCAGCCTGCCCGAAGCGCCGTATGTCAGCTTGGTGAGCATGCGGGCGAGCCTCGGAGGCGCCTTGACCTACTACGAACACGCGCATGGGCGGACGATCGCCTATCGCCCGAAGGGCATCGGCCTACCGGAGACCTGTCCGCAGGGCGGCTGGAAGCTCGGTGCCTACCTGGCGTTCATCGACGGGCGCAGCAGCCACGCGGGGACCGTCATTCCCTGCCCTTACCGCGCGTGAGCTCATCTGAGGCGACGGGCAACGCTCTCGAGACCTCGCCGCGTGCGGCTGTCGCATCCAGATAAGACACCGCGATCATGCTCATCAAAGAGCCACTGAGCTCACCGAGCGCCGGCACAGGCTCCTCCAGCAGGCGCCCGTGCAGGACCGAAGCAACCGCACCGACCACCGCCTCGCCACCAAAGCTCGCGGGCAGCGAGCCGTTCGCCAGCGGCGGGCGCCCGGCCTCGAGCGCCCGTGCGAGCGCGGCCAGCACCTCGCCGCGGCGCGCGCGCAACTTCGCATCGGCGGCGAGCGAGTCGACGACGAGAAAACGTGCCAGGCGAGGCTCGTCGTCGAGGAAGGCGAGCAACTCGAGCAGCGCACCGCGCACCGCGTCGATCCACGACTCTCCCGCTCGATAGGCGAGCGCCATCGCCCCGCCCGCCCGAGCACTCGCCTCGTTGAAGACCGCAAGCAGGCATTGCCTGCGGTCTTCAAAGCTCGCATAGAAGGCCGCCCGGGAGACACCGCCGGCAGCGCAGACCGCGCTGACCGTAACGTGCTCGGCGCCGCGTTCGCACACGAGCAGCTCAGCCGCGCTGAGGATCCGAGCGCGCTGCTCGAGCGAAGCGCCGCCGCGCCCCAAGCCCCTTGCTCCCGCGCGCACGAACGGAGCGACGAACGACCGGTCGCTCGGCCGGGCGGTTGTCATGGCACTACGCATGGACTCGGTCGGGCGGCGCACTCTCCATGCACGCGATCGTTACCTACAGTCGATGTGAGAACCAGTCAAGGCGTAGAAAGTTCGCCCGGCGGCGCCAGACCTGTGCCGTGACAGGCAGGCGGAAACAGTCAAGAGGTAGAAAGTTCCAGGATGACGGGAGCGCGCGACGGCCATAAGATCATGGTGCATGTGTCCGCAGGCTCAAGCCACTGCTTCGATCGAGAACCTCGGCACCGACCAGCGCGCGCCCAAGCAGGCGCGACACGTCGCGATCGTCAGCGACGGCAGCGCGCGCTGGGCGCAGTCGCGCGGCATGTCGATCAGCCAGGGGCATGAAGCAGCAGCCGACACGGTGATCGCAAGGATCGCCGATGCGATCGAGTTGGGCGTCGAGAACCTGACCCTGTACGCGTTCTCCACCGAGAACTGGGCGCGACCCGAAGCCGAGGTCGCGGCGCTGTTCGAGATGCTCGCCAGGAGGATCAAAGCGGACTCGCCCAAGCTCAACGCCAAGGGCGTGCGGGTCGGGTTCATCGGGCGGCGCGATCGCGCCGGCGAGGCGCTGACCGGCGCCATGTCGGAGGCCGAGCGATTGACGATGGCCAACACCGGCATGCGGGCATACGTCGCCTTCGACTACGGTGGACGCAACGAGATCGTCAGTGCGGCGGAGCGCTACCAGGGCGGCGGCGAGGCAGAATTCGCCCAGCTGATGCACGCGCCGCAGATGCACGACCCAGACGTGGTCATCCGCACCGGCGGAGAGCGCAGGCTGTCCAACTTCCTGCTGTGGCAGGCGGCATATTCCGAGCTCGTGTTCCGAGAGGAGCTGTGGCCAGATTTCGGGCGGCGAGCATTTGAAGAGTCGCTCGCGGAGTACTCAGGACGACAGCGGCGTTTCGGAGGACGCGTCGTTGGGCTGTCGAGCGCAACACGGCCCGTCGAGGCGGAGGCAAGCAGGCGTCGCCCCGGGACCGGATCGCGCCGGCGCGGATAGCCGCGCCGTAAAGTCGCGCGCGACTGGCCGCACGGCGGCCCGGCGCGAGCGCCGTGGCGGTGTAGGGAACGGACCACGACGCTCGCTTGGGTGCGCACGGAGAGGGTGTGACACACCCGGTCGATTCCGAGCCACCACCGGGATCCATTAGTGGCGTCCGTAGCTTATATAAACGCTAATGGGAATGCAATCTCAAGCCCGGAGCAAGGCTCGAAGACCACCATCGAGAATCAGTTCAGCCTCAGGATGGGAACGAGCTGGGATCAGACGCAGAATCAGTTCAGCCTCAGCACCGGAACGAGCTGCGATCGGATAAACGATTGAGATGCCATTCGGCCTCCTACTCCGAAAAGCGATACCCGATTCCCGGGTCCGTCACGATGTAACGTGGCCCCACCGCGCCCTCGGGCTCGATCTTGGCGCGCAGCCGCGCGATGTGCGTGCGCAGTGGCTGGATGTCGTCGACGTACTCGGGTCCCCAAACCTCGGCGAGCAGCTTGCGGTGCGTCATCAGCCGTCCGCGGTTGCGCGCGAGCGCGCGCAGCAGGTCAAACTCGATCGGCGTCAGATGAATCGGCTCGCCGTCACGGCGCACGACCCGCGCTGCGAGGTCTATTGCCAAGCCCTCTGCCTCGATCCGCGGCTCCCCGTCTTCTCGCGCGGCGCGGCGTAGCGCCGCCTTCAGCCGCGCGACGAGCTCGCGCGCACCGAATGGCTTGGTGATGTAGTCGTCGGCGCCGGCCTCGAGTGCTCTCACCTTCTGTTCCTCCTCGCCGACCGCGGACAGCACGAGAATCGGGATCTCGCTCCATTCGCGCAGCATGCGCGTGACGGCGATGCCGTCTGTGTCGGGAAGCACGAGGTCGACGATCGCGGCATCCGGCGGGCGCACAGCCGCGAGGTCGAGCGCCTGCGAGCCGGTTTCCGCCGGCACCGCGTCGAAGCCGGCCCCGCGCAGCACCACCTTCAGCGCGCGCACGATCTGGGGCTCGTCGTCGACCACGAGTACGCGCTGTCGCGTGAGCGGCTCGGCCGCTTCGCCGCCGCTCATCGCTCCTCGATCGGCAGCTCGAAGACGAACGTCGCTCCCTGCCCGGGCAGCGACTCGACGTGCAGTGAGCCGGCGTTCGCCTCGGTGAAGCCGCGCGCGATCGCGAGTCCCAGACCCGAGCCTCGGTGTTCGCCGCCGGGCGTCCCGGCGCGGTAGAAGGGCTCGAATACGCGCTCGAGCTGCGCCGGCGGAATGCCCGGGCCACGGTCGACAACGCGCACGATCACGCGGTCACCGCCCGTACCGTCCGGCTGTGAGGAAGCGTCCCCGACTCGCGCGCCGGCCAGGCGCCTGACCGCGCACGCGCGGTCAG